>NZ_CAADGZ010000183.1:0-5302 GCF_900696675.1 uncultured Candidatus Kuenenia sp.
TGACAAAAGGAAATATCCAACAGGGATAAAGGTTTCCGATCGGGAAATGGAAAAGATTAATATTGGAAAGCATAATTTCCATGGAGATTGGAATTATACAATTTCAAAAAATTGAGTCATTCACACCTTGTTATCCCATGCCATAGTTGTAAAAGTTATTATCTGACAACCCCTAATTATGATATCTGTTAAGGCATTATTTGATGGTTAAAAAATCAAGCTACCCGAAAAGATCAATATTATGGAACCGCAAGAGGTTATAGTTACTTTTTTAGGTACTGACAAGAACGGGTTATTACATCAGGAAATATACAAAATCGCTGAAATAGGTGGTAGTTTCGATTTTTTAAATGCCCCCGAAGAAGATATTTATTCTGATAATGATTTGAAGGTTAAGTATAAAAATGACTAAAGGAACTATTGTATTAACGCCGTTTCCATTTACGGATTTATCTACGGTAAAAAAATGTCCTGCGGTAATTGTTTCGAGTTCTGAAAAACCGGAGATGATGTTGTCGTAGCCTTTATTTCATCAGGAATTACTAAACCTGTAAAAGAAACAGATTATGTTCTTGAAACAAATCATCCGGATTTTGGGGATACCGGACTCAAGAAATGCTCTACCCTCAAAATAGATAAACTCGTTACCATAGAAAAAAGAATTGTCGTTGGTGAAATAGGAAGGGTAAGCAACTCGATTCTTCTATAATTGGATAAAAGACTGAGATTAGTTTTTGGTCTGTGATTTTTGAAATGCAAAATATTAGCAAAATAACCATTTGCAAATCTAAAAATGCAGGCATTCCATTGACTGTGCCTTCCCTTTCTGATACTTTTGCAAAATATCCCGCCAGTAGGAGAAAAAGGGGGGGGCAAATCTTTATTGTTGACAAATTTGCTTCAACTCTTTCAAGAATCTTAGAAATATGTTTGCCATCTTTCAGTTTTTCTCGTAATCGTTTTCTCCCTTGGTATACAGTGCTATAGTCTACCCCCATCATTTCTCTTATCTCAACTCCGCTTAGTCCGCCAACCCTATATAACAAGTCCATAGCTATTTGCCTTATTACACCTGGTAATTAGGAGTATAGGGCGACACTTCCCATATTCCTAGCATGCTCTGGTAGGAGAATAAGGGAAGTGTTCCTATATTTTCCTGACAGGGTTATGTATCGTATTTCACGTTTCGGATTTCAACATTAAATATTTTTGTTAAAAAATGCAAAGAAATTACTGATAAGGTACTGCAGGGTTATGACTCAGGGTCATCTTCCGGGATATTTCGTGTTTTCCCGCGGCGGGGCTTTTCATTTCTGTCCTCATAGGGGATAAAATCTACCTCTCGTTTTAAAAGATCGATTTTGTATATTTTTACTTTCACCACGTCTCCGATTCGAAACATTTTTTTCCGTCTGGTGCCTACAAGCGCCATATGTTTTTTGCTTATCTGATAGATATCATCTTCCAGGGTACGGATATGTACAAGACCTTCCAGGAGATATTCGCTTAATTGCACAAAGAAGCCGTATTCCTGCACTCCGGTGATAACGCCCTCAAAATTATCTCCCACACGGTTTTCAAAAAAGCGCAGTAATTTCAGTTTGGTGATTTCACGTTCCGCTTCTTCCGCCCTACGTTCCGTAACGGAACAATGCTCTGCCCATTCAGGCAAACAGTTTTTCCATATTTTTTGCACGACAGGTGACCGCAATTCTCCGGAAAAATGCTGATCCAGCGTCCTGTGGATAATGAGGTCGGGATAGCGGCGGATAGGGGAGGTGAAATGAGCGTAATTTTCAAGGGCGAGGGCAAAATGCCCGCTCTCCGTTGCCGAATACACTGCCTGTTTCATCGATTTCAGTAAGACAAGGTTTATCATATGCGCCTCAGGTTTTCCGCGTATTTCCTTCAAAAATGCTTGTAATTGATGTATTTTAAAAGGGTCCACTCTGGTGTTTTCAAGCCCGCGGACAAAATCAGCGAATTCGAGCATATCTTCTTCGTCAGGCTCCGGATGCACCCTGCTTATCAGCGGCAATTTGTTTTTATGCATAAATGTCGCCACCATTTCATTTGCCAGGAGCATACACTCCTCAACAAGCCGGTGTGATACATCCCTTTCTTCCTTTTCAACATGTTCAATATTTCCCTGTTCGTCCAGTTTCAGGGATACTTCAGGCAGGTCAAGCTCTATTGCCCCCCGGTTCATTTTGTTCTTAAAAAGTATTTGTGCCAGTTGCGCCAGTTCTACCAAAACATTCTTTACCATCTCCGGTATATTCCCCGCCGATTCATTATTAATAATTGCCGTTGCCTGTTTATAGGTTAAGCGTTTTGTAGCGTTGATGACTGAATGTTTAACAGTGCTTTTGAGGATATTTCCCTCAGGGTCAATCGTTACAAGAACGCTTTTGGTCAGCCGGTCTTCTCCTTCCCTGAGACTGCAAAGATTATTCGATAAAGCCTCCGGTAACATTGGAATGACTTTTCCGGGCAAATACACGCTCGTACCGCGGAGTCGCGCTTCTTTATCAATGGCAGAGTCCTGTTTTACATAATAGGAAACATCGGCGATATGCACCCCCAATTGCCAATTACCCCGTTCGTCCTTTTCAAGGGACAGCGCATCGTCAAAGTCCTTGGCGTCATCCGGGTCTATTGTGATAATGAGCTTTTTTCGCAAATCAAGCCTTGTTTGGATTTCCTCCTGTGGTATTTCCTGAGATATTTTTTCCGCTTCATTCGATACCTTTTTATGAAATGCCTGCGGCAGTTTGAATTGATATATTATGGAATGGAGATCTACTTTCGGATCGCCTTCTTTCCCTAAAATTTCCGTTATCTCGCCTTCCGGATTCAGGTGTCTTGACGGCCATTGCACTATTTTAACCACTACCTTATCATCCGGTGTAGCGTCTTTTGCATCGCCTTCTGTTACATAAACATCTCTGAACAGGCGTGCGTTGTCCGGTACGACGTATCGTAACCGTTTGGACTTTTTAAAGGTACCCACAACGAAAGGATTGGCGCGTTTTAACACGTTGACAATCTGTCCGGAACCGCCCCCCTTTTGTTTGCCTCTTTTTGGTATTTGTTCTAAATCCGGCAGGCGAACAACGACGGTATCTCCGTGCATGGCAGAATGCATGTTTTCTTCGTTTACAAAGATATCCTTCCCCTCGCCTTTTTTCGCCGGCACTACAAAGCCAAACCCCCTTGAATTGCAATCCATCGTTCCCACCAACAGATTTACCGTTTTGGGATTGGCGTATTGTTTTCGTTTTATCTTGACGATTTCACCCTGGAATTCGAGATCCTGCAATAATTTGCAGAAAGCCCGGTATTCCTGGTCGTTGATCTCAAAATGTTCCGCCAGCTCGGCGGCAGTCATTGGAGTGTATTTTTTGCTGTGGACAAATTGTATAATTGATACAGGTTCTATCATAGGTACTTTATTAACAATAAAATTATTTTAATGAAAAAGGGAAATACATGTACGGATATTGAAAAGGTTATAGAGGGGATGTCTTTAATATAGGAGTAATGGACATAGAAGAATTTAATATGCCTGTAATTGTCATTTTCGCCAAAGGGAGAAATTCTAAGATTTCTCCCTTTGCACAGTCTTCAGTCTTCAGTTTTCAATCCTCAATCTGCAATTTGCCTACTGCCTACTGCCCACTGCCTACTATCGACTGCCGAGTGTTACGGTATAATGGCAAATTCCAAATTCCAAATCCCTAAGTTCCAGGAGCCTTCATTTTTTATAAAGTCTCCGCTCAAACATCCTCACATAATCCGTCCAGGCACTGCTGTCATCTTTATGATTACTGATGGCTTTTAAAGCGCCTTGCATTTTTGCGTCCAGATTATCAAGATAGTGCAGTGCTATTGCCTCAGGTGTGCCAGGTTTTACTGGGGAACCCCATTCATACTCGCCGTGATGACTCAATATGAGATGCAAAAGGACGTTAAGATGTTCTCCCGGAAATCCTTCAATCTTTGAAGCCTTCTCATTCACCATAAGGACGCCTGATATGAGGTGACCCGTAAGCAAGCCTTCATCGGTATATTGAAAGCTTCTCTCGTAAGATAATTCTCTAATCTTACCAATATCATGAAGAATCGCACCGGTAATTAACAGGTCCTTTTTGACCACAGGATAAAAACCGGAAAAATTGACTGCCAGTTTTGTAACTGAAAGGACATGTTCCAGCAAGCCGCCCAAAAAGGCGTGGTGATTTTGTGTTGCGGCCGGTGCAGCACAAAATGCCGTAACAAATGACTTATCCGTAAAAAAGGAGATGAGCAGTTTTGAAAGATAGGGGTCTTTAACGGACCTGATAATTTCTTTCAATTCAGCCAGCATTTCCGGGACATTTTTTTCAGTGCTTTGTACAAACTCATCCATTTGCACTTCTGATTCAGAAACAGGGGTAATTTCCAAAAGTTTGATTTGCAGAGAATTATTAAAGGTTTCTACCGTACCTTTGATTCTTATAAATCCGTCACTATTGAAACTATTATAAAGCGATGTGCTTGCATCCCATTTTTTTGCGTCAATACATCCGGATTTGTCTGCCAGTTGCAGATTGAGATATGGTTTTTTGTCTTTAGTCTCCCGAATCTCCTTTTTGAGAACAAGGAAAACGCCCTCTACCTGATTGCCACTCTTTAGATTTGCTATATATTGTCTGGACATTATTTAAGCAGGATTTTTTGGAAAGGTAATTTATGCAGAAATTGTAAGAGAGTAATTGTGTAAAGTCAAGAAATATAACGGAATACGCCGCATTTCTTTACAATAGACACAGTGCTCTATGCCAGTTAAAGGTGGAATTACAGATTACACAATAAGAATTTTCTCATCTGTGTTAATCTGGTACGCCAAGGAGTGTTTATATATCAGTTGGTGCAAATCCAACCCGTCAATTGGCCGTTCGGGCATCAGTGAAAGAGGCAGAAAGCCTCACGGGAGGGTGTAAACAGCGATGAATACGTTCGAGTTTCCTGTAGCGAGCCGTCAGACCGTAGCGCAAGTGAACAAACACGCAGGCCTCGTTACGCTAAAAATACGAAAGATGATCCTCCCGGATTGGTCGAAATCTGCAATTGCATCGGATGTTCACCCCAAGTCAAAAAACAAAAGTGCCGTAAAAGCCTTATATTTATTGGCTTTTACGCCGAACAGCAAGCTTTTTTCTAGTGACTACCCGTATGTTCCGGCTTGGCAATACTTCTGGCAACTTTATCTGTAATGCCTCTAATAATTCATGTGATTGTTGCCGCGGACGCGGGATCT
>NZ_CAADGZ010000184.1:0-5285 GCF_900696675.1 uncultured Candidatus Kuenenia sp.
GTTATCATTACAGGAAGTTCTTAAGTGCTGGAATGACATTGCTTGTTCTTTAGCAGAAAATACAAGAATCCGAAAAACACAGATATCAAAATACTTCGAGCATACCTAAAACAAGTTAGCGCTTATGCCCCTGCACCCCCGCCAGCGGGGGACATAGATTGTTCGGCGCGGTATTGTACGAAGTCTTCTTATAGCTTAACAATCACTTTGCCCACAGTTCGACCGGATTCAATTTGTACATGGGCATCCGCCATATTCTCAAACGGGAAGATTTTTGAAACGTGAGGTTTCAGTTCGTCGTTTTCGAGCATAGCTTTCAGGGTATTCATGTCTTCACCGCTCGACTGGACAAGGATGAACTCCAGTTTGATCTTGCGTTGGTCCGCCTCTAACTGAATATCTTCCGGGAATTGATGGGTGGGCAAGGAGACGATTTTGCCACCGCCTTTGACGACTTTAAGAGAGTTCTCAAGGACCTCACCACCAATGCCGTCAAGGACGAAGTCTATATTCGACAGGACCTCTTCGAACTTCTGCTCACGGTAGTCAATGTGCTCATCTGCGCCGAGTGACATGATGAAATCGCGGTTCCTGGCAGAGGAGGTGGCAATCACATATGCGTCGAGTCCCTTGGCCATCTGAATTGCGAAATGTCCAACACCACCAGAACCGGCGTGGATTAGAATGCGGTCACCCTTTTTGACACGAGGCCGTAACACCTGCAGTGCGGTCAGTGCGGCCAGTGTGGTTGCCGCAGCTTCTTCGAATGTTACCTTTTCCGGCATAACAGCGATGTGGTAGGCCGGTGATGCAACGTACTCGGCATAGGCTTTGCCCTGGCCTGGAAAATTAACCATGCCGAACACCTTGTCGCCAACCTCAAATCCGCTGACCTCTTCGCCGACCGCAACAACGATTCCGGCAATATCCCAGCCAAGGATGACCGGACGATCTTCCGTACCCATAATCATAGTTATGGTTTCATCCATCCGTCTCACTTTTACATCTACCGGATTAATGCTGATTGCTTTCGTTTCAACCAACACTTCGTCTGCCTTGATCTCAGGCTTCTCGACTTCTCTCAGAACCAGATTTTCAACGGCCCCTGCTTCATTCAGTATATATGCTTTCATAATGTGCTCCTTCCCGTTTTCATAAGTGGAGGCAGGTGTATTCCTGATTTTTTGCAAATATTCGCACCTACCTGTTGGCGAACAGGTATTGTATCGCAAACATCTTGCTTGATTAACCCTGACAGGGTTTGGAACCCTGTCAGGGTTGTTTCTGTCATTTTCAAGCGGTAAAAGACAGGTTTGAAACCTGTCTCTACGTTACTGTTAACCCCTACTTATTGTTTTTTTGCAAAAAATCGGGAATGCACCCGTAGAGGCAGGACTATTCCTGCTGTTTATTTTCTGGCGCCCAACAATAATTAGACTGATCAGTATAAAGACCCCGCTTTTGGTTCATCAATTGGACTTCGCACTCCTTTTGAACAGTAATTCAGCACATGCTAGTAAATCATAGTAGATTTAACATCCTTGTGTCCCAGCAATTCTTGAATAGCACTAATGTCATAACCTGATTCCAAAAGATGGATGGCGAATGAATGGCGAAAGATGTGGCGCCAATAATTTCACTTAAGCTGAGAATCTCTGGTTCATTTATTGTGGGTCTTTGCAGTATATCATCTCATATTAATATTCGACTCCTCTGTGGTATTCATCATGAGTGTTTCTAATTCCCGTATGATATCGGGCAGAGACCCATCTGCAAGAATATCTTTTGAAAAATCGTTATCTATTGCAATAAGTTCATAACGGCTTTTGGAATATTTATTTGACGCAGGTTCAAGCTCCATTTTTGCCCGTAATTTACAGCTTAAACTTCCACTCACCTTCATATTAATTGAGCCGCTTCCCGAGGAGGTTCCGTTCATTTTAAATTTGCACGTTAGTTTCACAGTAGACCCGCCCCCACTAATACGGTAGCTTGTTTTTATAATGTTACCGTGTACGGTACCTTCCAAGGTGACAGTATAGATGCCGTCGAATAACTTTCCATTCTTCTTCCACTGTGACCAATCCGCAATGTAGTGGGTAATTGAACTGCCTGATTGTTCAAATTTATTGATGGTGTCACCGGAAACAACTTCCCCGCCATAAAATTCCTGGCACGTATTTTTCTTTATAGTATCCCAAGAATAGTATTCACCGCTATAGTCTGCTGCCAGCAATGTTCCAGAGATATAAAATACTAAAGATACTACCTGTAGAACAACTTTTACCTGTTTCATTTTTTAGATCTTTCATTCAGTATGCGCATTTTAAAATACCCTATTCGTGTTTTCTACTCACGTTTTCGCAATATTTTGTAATACTCTAGTACATCGTTTCGTTAAAATTTGTACGTAAAAAAATGTCATTGCGAGGGGTGGAGCGACGAAGCAATCTCTTGTTTCCAAAAGACTTAAGATTGCTTCGCTGTCGTCCGCAATGACGGTATCAATGTAGGTGTTTTAATGAAACGTTATACTAGTTTTTTGAAGACCCCAACAATAGCGATGTTTGCCGCACGATGTAGGGGCGAAGCATTTGCTACAAATTGTTATAAATAATTTCATACCCAAACGGGCAAATGCTTCACCCCTACTTTTTTAAAAAACTAAAGTGTTACCAATATTTACGCATGGATAACATGTTTTGATCTATGGAGAAACCTATATTTCCAAATACACCACCAATGCTTTTTATTTATTACCCAGGCAAGTTGTCAGGCCGTTTGCTTTCTGGTAATTTCCGCCACGTGAGCTCCCTGGAAACGGGCGATTTTTTTTTCATTCTCCGACGGCTGGCGACTACCATCTATATCAGCAAGAGTACTCGCTCCATAGGGTGACCCGCCGGTGATTTCGCTCATGTTCATTATTTCCTGACATGAATAGGGCACCCCCACGATGATCATACCGTGATGTAACAATGTGGTGTGGAATGAGGTAATTGTGGTTTCCTGTCCGCCGTGTTGTGTGGCAGTGGATATGAACACGCTGCCCACCTTACCAATCAAACTGCCGCTTAGCCACAACTGACCGGTCCGATCCAGGAAATTGCGCATCTGTGCGCACATATTGCCGAAGCGTGTCGGCGTGCCGAATATGATTGCATCGTAGTTCGGCAACTCATCCACTTCCGCAATCGGCGCCGCCTGATCGAGCTTGGCGCCAGCCTTTCGTGCCACATCTTCCGGCACAAGATCGGGCACGCGTTTTATGATTACCTCTGTGTCTTCGACGGAGCGCACGCCTTCAGCCACCGCTTTCGCCATAGTTTCGACATGGCCATACATGCTATAATAAAGAACTAAAATTCTTGTCATGTTGTACCTCCTTCTTTTGTGTGATCGTGAAACAAACCTGGCGTTCACGCTAAAATCGCGAGGTCAAGGTTAAAATAAGGTTGGGTTTTTAAAAAGCAAAAACTCAACGGCGTTCTTTTTTACCCCCCCCTCAATCCCCTCCCAAGAGGGGACTTATCAAATTTCCCCTCTTGGGAAAGGTTGGAGTGGGTTCGTTCATTTCTTAACTAAAAAAAGGAAAACAAAAATGCCTTTTTTAAAAAACGTGACACTTTAATTTTTTGAAAAATTCAAACAATAGCGATGTTAGCCGCATAGTGTAGAGGCGAAGTATTTGCTATAAATTGTTACAAATAGGTTCATACTCAAACGGGCAAATGCTTCGCCCCTACTTTTTCAAAAAACTAAAGTGTTACAAAAAAACTTATTTTTAAGGATATATTTAAAATTTGCCTTTGTAAATACCCTATTTTGGGTGTATATAAAATACATGCCTGCTTTTGGATTAAATGGATAACGTGTGCTTGCGTTTCTGCAAAATTAGGTAGGGCTGTTAAAAGGCAAAAACCCAACGGCATTCTTTTTTACCCACCCCTCAATCCCCTCCCAAGAGGGGACTTATCAAATTCCTCTATATGGAGAAGGGTAAGAGGTTGGGTTGTTTATTGATTAAATAAAAATATTGAAAATTCCTATACATTTTTAATGTAGTGACAAGGCACGCCTTGCCACTACAAATCATATCCCCTATAGGCAGATTTTTTTCAAAATAAAATGTTACAAGTTTATTATTGGTAATATAGAATACTTGAACCCTCACAGCCCGCGATTAAACATGCACCTCAAAAAGCGCAAAACTCTGGCTAGAGCTGCCCGACATTCATATAAAATATTTATTTCGGTTTCCTCGTAAAAATGAATTTATGTGATATAATACTATTGGAACGGGGAGAGAGTTATTGAGGTTTAACGTTCCTCAAGGCATAGTTGAGAAGTAAAACATGTGCCTAAGAAGGTGTGATTTAAAAGCTGGTTGCTATAAGTTTTTAAACGACCGCTCCCTGTTCCATATAAATGATCTTTGAAATGCCCAGTAACATCAAAAGAAGAGCCGTGCAGCAAAAATTAACAAGTACAATAAAGTGCGTCGTAGTCTTTGAGATGTTACTGTTAGTAGTATAGATATCTCCGAAACCTTCTGTGAAAAGAAAGGGGGGATGCTGCGAAGTGTTTGAAGTTAGTTCAATAGCCTGATATGCGATGGATAAGTACTGCATATCAGGCTATTTTTTTGTAGCTATTTTAACGTTTAGTACCTTGGCAGTAATTTCTTTGCACACTTCCATTCGTCAGTGCGTGCTTTTTGGCAAAATATTTAATGGTGAAGTCCTAAATGCTAAATTTCAATCCTCCTCCCCTCTACCAGCGTCAGCGGGGGAACATTCTCCCCCTTTGAAGGGGACAAGGGGAGAGAATGTTAGAATTTGTTTCGTATTTCGTGCTATGCCAGTTTAGGAATTTTCAATATTTTTGCAGAGACGCATTACTTGCGTCTATACATTAACATCAACAACACTCGTCATGTCGCACTTGCGACACCCAGAAACGATGAAAATGGTTTTATAACCATATCGTGTTGTAGTATATATATTTAAGCTATTTTTTGTAGCCTTACTTCCGAGTCGGAAACATCTGGCATTTCTGTTTCTGTACTGGTTCAAATGTATAGGGCGATCCAAAAGGTATCAGCTTGTCATTGCAAGGGCATCAGCTTGTCATTGCGAGGGTCTTTTCCGAAGCAATCACAGTATACTACGAGATATTTCGTGACGTAAGAAACGTCATATCGCGGGAGAAGCAAATTAAGGGTGGCTCAAGGGCTAAAAAAATAGAATTAATTAATGAAATGAATGCAGGATGGAAGGAGCTCT
>NZ_CAADGZ010000185.1:0-4976 GCF_900696675.1 uncultured Candidatus Kuenenia sp.
CTACTTGACCAGTAAGTATTCTTAGACGATATTTTGGTGTCCAAAGAATATGATATTGACAATGCCATATCGTATGCGATAATTTGCGAAATCGACTCATTTGTTACTCCTTTGTTGATGTTGTGGGGACAACTCAACTTAGATTGTAACAATGAGTCGTTTTACTGGCAAAGCCTTTAAACTCTGACCACGCCCACAGGGCGTGGTTTTCCACATTATTAATAAAGATCAAATTTCTCCCTTCCTATTCACCTAATCTAAACCTCATTGAAAGATTATGGAAATTCTTTCGCAAAAAAATATTGTATAACAAGTATTATGATACTTATGAGAAGTTTAAAAACAAATGTTTAAGTTTTTTCAAAAATATTAACGAGTATACGCTTGTGCTGAGCTTGTCGAAGCAGATGAATTGCTTACTCTTTTAACTTAAAATTTTCGAATTATTGGCGAGCAAATTTCAAAAAACTAAAGTGTTACGATTTGTTTGACTATACACGAATGGAAGGCCTTGATGTGATTGGGAATTGGGGACAGAATTAAAGCCCCAATGTTAGTTCCAAGATGGTGGGATAAGGGTGTGAGCAGTACCCTATATTTTTGTTGACATGGAGGACAGAATAGTGGTATCTTGTGCTTATGACTAATACACAACCGCCCACTATTAAAAAGTATGTTTCTTCGTTAGCATCAATTGTTCGAAGTAGGGCACAAAATTCGCTTGGTAGCGTCTTATCTCGTGTCCGTTCAAGCCATGAGGCAGTCTTTATCTTTGATAATAATGATGAGTTTCTCGGACTGATATCTCCTTTCAAGACACTTTATTCCAGCAATTTTCCTTATACTACAAAAGTATCATCTATAGTTTTTAAACCACCTGCCATTACAGAAGAAACGCCAGTCTATCAAGTTGCAGAATATATGCTATCTACAAAGATATATATATTGCCGGTACTTAGTAAAGATGGAGACTTACAGAGTGTGATTTATGGAAAAGATATATTGCAGGGAATTATTAAAGATCCTGGCTTGTTAGTGTTTGTAAGTGGCAAAGTAAAACCGCATATCCCAATAACAGCCCCGATTACTGCCTCGGTTAAAGATGTATTCTATGACCTTAAAGAAAAAGGTGTTTCAAGAATGGTGATAGTTAATGCTGAAGGATCCCTTGCAGGAATCGTCACCAGAAGCGATCTCATGCAGGCACTTATCAAGCCTACAGCAAAGATGAGATTTCCTAAGGAAGGAACGCATGTTGGCTTTTATTCATTGGCAGGAGAAAAGAAATTCAGAAAGAGCGACCCTATCCGTAAGTACTATACGGTACTGGTTGACTCTTTGCCCGACGATACATCAAGAACAGAAATTGTTTCGCATCTTATCACCTCTCCACATGATAGTATTATTCTGGTAGATAAGCATAATAAACCTACTGGTTTTCTCTCGACACGCGACATCCTACGAGCAGTTGTGCTTTTGCGTCCAGAAGAAGATATTCCGCTTATTATTATCAAGAAACCAGGCGATTCTGTAAGTAATAAAGAGTTAGAACAAGCGACAAGACATTTGGAGTTATTTGGCAGGAAGTTAAAAAAACGGATGAAAATTAAAAAAATCGAAGTCACCTCCGAAGAGCCTAAAAACCCAAAAGGTCATACGATGATGTTTAATA
The DNA here is from genome assembly GCF_900696675.1 of uncultured Candidatus Kuenenia sp. Lineage (NCBI taxonomy): Bacteria > Pseudomonadati > Planctomycetota > Candidatus Brocadiia > Candidatus Brocadiales > Candidatus Brocadiaceae > Candidatus Kuenenia > uncultured Candidatus Kuenenia sp. The sequence continues at coordinate 1,673 of NZ_CAADGZ010000185.1, forward strand.
TCACCGTTATCGTTACTCCTATTGCTGGAAAAGCAATTGTTGCCGCTACCAAACAGAGAAGGTTTATCGATGGAATACAAGAGGCTACAACATTAATTGAGAAACAACGCAGGCGAAGTGGACTTTCAAAAAAGGATACACGGAAATCATAAAAAACAAATTTCCAGCCTGAAATGATTAGCATACATTGGAATTGGGGACGTTCGTGAGAGAGACGGTATGGAGGGTACTGGTCAATTCTGCTACTGACTTTGCTTTCGGATAATGTTATATTTCCCTTATGACAAGACCTCTAAGAATACAATATCCTGGAGCTTGGGATCGTATCATGAACAGAGGAAGACGAAGAGGAAACATTTTCTCGACAAATGAAGACTATACATTAAAATAGTCGCATATTGTTTAATACCAAACCATTATCACCTTTTACTACAAACACCCGAAGGAAATCTTTCACGAAAAGGCTATAGAAATTCAACAGGTTGATAAATATGACCTGGCGAGACCGTTGATATACTGGCGGGATTTCCGAAATGACGTGCAATCACTTCACCCAACGCATTACTGTATTCGATATTGTGCGACAGATATCGCTGTAAATAAAGATTTCCTTCCTGTAATCCCGGCCACTCTCCATATGTCCCTCCGTTTACACTGTTTCCAATTACGAACCAAGTCGAAACATTGCCGTGATCGGTTCCAAGGCTTGCGTTGTTTTTAGGAGTGCGCTAAACTCAGCCATTGTCAAGATCAATACATTATTCATCAATGTTGTACCTAAATCAGTGTACAGAGCAACAACCCCGTTTTGCTAATTCAGAGAGAAGTTCGGAATGGGTTCCCTCCACACCGCCTTGATTGACATGGGTATCCCAACCATGACTATCAACTGTGGCAACTTGCAATCCCATACCCTATTTTGTCAGTTGCGCTACTTACTTGTCGGAGTTATTTACCAAACGTTGAAGCGGGATACTCAGCCCCATTTGCAGGAATACACCCAAAGAAAAACAAAAAGAAAGGGGGCAAATCTTTATTATTGACATATTTGCTTCAACTCTTTCAATAATCTGAGAAATACGTTTGTCATCTTTCAGTTTTTCTCGTAATCGTTTTCTCCCTTGGGTTACAGTTAGCTTTTAAAGGGATTCCATGGCGGGAAGTTCAATGACAAAAGTAGTGCCCTTTCCCACTTCACTTTGCACGTATATTTTACCGTTATGCTGTTTAATAATACTATGTGCTATGGAAAGGCCAAGCCCCGTGCCTTTCTTCTTTTTGTTTGCTCTGTTGGTATAAAACGGTTCGAAAATTTTAGAAAGATTCTCTTTGGGAATTCCTGGCCCCGTGTCTGATATATAGGTCTTTACTACATTATTCTGAGCCTCTGTTTTAATAGTGAGGCATTTATCATATGCCGATACTTCCATTGCAGCGCAGGCATTTTCGATTATATTAAGCAATACCCTGCGTATTTGATATTTATCGACAAAAACAAATGGCAAAACGTCTCCAGGTAAAATAATAATTTTAATGTTTGCGTGGTCAAACTGATATATTTTCTGCTTTATGATAACTTCGATGATTTCATTAATATTTATTTGTTCCTTGGATAGTGTATAATTTCCCGTAAACGTGAGGAGGCTTTTTACAACGTCCTGTATTTGTTCTGTTTCTTTCTGTATTCTTTGGAGGTATTTTAGCGATTTTTCACTAGTTGCAGGGTCATTTAAGACAAGTTCTGTGCAAAGTTGAATGCCCGCAAGGGGGTTATTCAATTCATGTGCGGCGCCTGCTACCAGATTACTCACCGCAAAAAGCCTTTCTGACTGGACTACCTGATTTGTTAATTGATGTTCGCGTGTAACGTCTCTTAGTACGATAACGATCCCTATATTATTGCCAATAAAAGATCGTGCCAGCCTTTTCCTTTTCCTTCTATCTCCGATAACATGTATATTTTCATCAATGAACTGATTAACCGAAGATGCAATAACATTAAAATGTTTTTCAAAATCGTCATTAATAGTAATTTCATAGGATACGGAGAGTTGTTTTTCTTCAAACAATGTTCTGTAAATATCTTTTATATCGATAGTATTTATTCTGATTATTGACCCATCGCTGTTTCTCACCAAATTCAACTGGCTAAGTATTGCATTTGCGGCCTTATTTACCGTGTTTATTTTCCCATACATATCCATAAAAACAATGCCGTCAACTATGCCATCTATCAAGGAAAGTAATTTTAATTCTTCCACATCCATGCGATGATTGCAAAGGTTTAAATGGTATTTTATTAGGGTATCTGCAAAGGCCGTTGGAATGGTTTTTTCATCCGCCGGTTTTATGATATAGTCATTCGCCCCCGCTTTCATCAGTTCAATTGCCCTTAGCTCTGAACCCTGCGTGACAATAATTGTTATAAATATTTCATGGATGCTCTCTTTTGATTTTCTGATTATTTCAGAGACATCTGATTCCGGCAAATGATCATCCAAAAACGTGATGGATGGTTTTTCATTCTCCAATTTATGAAGGGCATCCTGACCATTTCCGGCGATAATCACATCATAGCCTTCCCCAAGAAGATACGTTTCCAGCATTTGTGTGAAAGATTGGTCACTGGCGGCAATTAAGATTTTTATCCTGTTTGTGGTAATATTCGTGGGCGTTGACTCCGGCTTGTTTTGTAACAGATATAATAAATCTTCCAATGCAAATGACGGATGGATTGAAAGATATGCGCCAACACAATTGGCTAACAGGGATATCATACAATTTTTCTGTGAATCAGTGACTAAAATTACGGGAACGTTATTGCAATTTGCCCAAAGGGATGACTTCATTAGTTTACATACTTGAAAACCATCCAAAATGGGTAGCTCTGTATCTAAAAATGCAAAAAGAGGGGGTTGGGTATTGAGATGTTTTAAGGCATCTTCTCCATTTAATACCGTTATTATATTTGCAAAACCATGCTGTTTTAAGTAGCAAATTATATGTTCATATTTATCTAATTTATTGGATGCAAACAATAAGGTTCCATTCATGTGTTTTTATTACTCCAAAACCATAGAATAAAAAAAGGAAAATGGGTGATGCAATACGAGTAATCCTAACATGGACAAGCCAGAACCAAACAAGCATGAAATACAAAAGAGGAACCATAGATTACCTAGCGCGGCCTTTGGCCGCAACCAAAAAGGTGATTTTTAGTTTATTATAAAGTATAGTAGTATCCTCGTAAATAGTAATCAGACAATTTGGAGGACACTACTTATGAATAAGTTGATGGAATTAT
>NZ_CAADGZ010000186.1:0-4926 GCF_900696675.1 uncultured Candidatus Kuenenia sp.
TTTGGATAGTTTCTGATAAACGCTTTATTACATCATCTGAAAATATTCGACCTCCTACTCTATGCATGTACACAGTGTAACATACGGTTAACACGGTGTCCAGCAAAAAATATGGGTCATCCCCAGCTAAAAAGAGGGGATTTAGGGGTGTGTAAATATTCTAAAATCATATTTGTTTGACTATAGAAGATGTTTTCGTCGTATTCCTTCCTGATAAGCTGGCTGTGTACAACTAACTCATTAACAACTGACCAATCATCCTTTGCCAGATCCAGAAATCCTTTTACCGCTTCCTCACGCATGGGATACACGACTGTGATGCTCAAGAGATCATCTTCTACATTTCCAGTGAAAGCAAAGGCATTCCCCTCGTAGCCAATAATGAAGGAAATAAAGGGCGAAGACAGGTTGGTATCAATGGCAAATTATTTTAGGTAAAATGATCAAAAGAAGTGGAAATACAATATTTCCACGTATGATGTGGTTGATCCAAGAGGAGTCTATAAGGGCATATAATTAAAACTCAAGGCATATGAGAATAATCAGGACACTTCCCATATTTCTTGATTGATCTGGGAAAATAAGAGGAAGTGTCCCTATATTTATAATAATGATAAAGGAAAATACTTAAGCAAATTTTTCAAATTTTTCTTTAGTAGCATTGCAAAGAGGGCACGTGTCAGGAGCTTCACCCTCCAAAGTATAACCACAAACGGAACATACCTGGATTGCATCAAGTTTTGGATCATTATTATTATTCACTGCATCTTTCGCCTTATCAAACAGCTTTTTATGCATTTTTTCTGTTCCCAAAGCCCATTCAAAACTTCGTTGTGCATCATTTTCCTTCTGAAATTTTGCAACTTCAATAAAAACAGGGTACATTTCATTGATTTCAAACTCTTCCCCCATCAGAGCAAGACCCAGATTCTTTAGCGTTTCACCGGGACCGAAAGTCGCAGCACTATTCGCCACAAATCCACCGTTCAAATGTTTTAATGTTTCATAATGGCTTCTTGCATGAATCGTTTCTGCATGAGCAATTGCCCTGAATAATCGACCGGCATTAGGATAGCCTTCTTTATCAGCCAGGTTCGCAAAATGGGTGTAGCGCATAAAGGCCTGACTTTCACCCCCAAATGCATTAATCATATTCTGTTCTGTCATCTTTCTCATGTGTATATTCCTCCCCACTGGTTTAATTATAAAATATGCTTAAAAACTTCCTTCATTGTCACTGGTTTTCATGATTAATCTTTAAATTTTGCCATTGCATTGCTAAAAGCGGATTTCAGTGCTTCCCAAGCTGTTTCTGACCCTGCTTTGATATCCTCCCAGGATTCTTCTGCTGCAGATTTGAGTTGTTGGAGCTTGCCTTGCAATGCTTTATAGTCGTTTTCCAATGAATCGATGTTCTTATAGTATTCTATCTTTGCTTCTGCATTTGCCTTGTCCGCTTTGGCCTTTAAATTCTCAATCTTTGATCTCCATTCCCTTAGTTGTGCATCTAGCTTTTCTTCATATGCCTTTCTCTTATCCATAACAAATCTCCTCTTTCTAAATACGCCCGATTAAAAGTAAAATGAGTAAAATTATCAGGATAAATCCCAAAGAACCGCTTGGATAAAACCCCCAACTTATACTATAGGGCCACGTCGGTAATGCCCCAAGAAGAGCTAAAACGAGTAGTACTATCAGTATCGTTCTTAACAATTTATATCTCCTTTTAAAATGGTATAAGATGAAACATATTTTGCTTTTCCACACCTTGAAAGTCTGAAAAAGTATTTCAAACCGGCGGTCTTCGCCTCCCGAATAATCCGGCTATCAAAAAGAAGATAAAGACAACTATAAAAATAAAGAACAATATCTTTGCTATCCCTGCCGACGCAGCAGCCAACCCGCCAAAACCTAAAAAAGCAGCAACAATTGAAATGATAAAAAAAACCAAAGCCCAGTAAAGCATAGTACTATCTCCTTTCATTTTAAAAAAAATTTAAATAACGATTTCTACAGTTTTCATGCAAAAAACCCTTAACAACAAATGGGAAAAATATGTTTATCAAAAATGCACCTGCAGTAAGAATATCTGACAAAAGAATTGACTGACGCAGACTACCATTGTTTTGTTTTGTCGCTATCTTCAACAAATAACTTGCCCGTCACAAGAAGGTTTTGAATTGCTTCCTGATAATACGGCTTTCCCCTGCTTGCAAGGGAACCAGGAAACGTTGCAAGCGTTATATCTGCACATGATTCTGTAAATTCATTCAGTACAATTGCACACCGTTGATCATACGACAAAGTAACATTATGAATCATAGGAAAATCGAAAAGGCTTACCCAAAACTCGGTAGTTTTTTTATCGACTTCCGTAGCATTCTCCTTTATCGTCCTGACTTCCAGCCTGACTAATATTTCTTTTGATTCGATGTTGACTTTTATTACACTCGTTTTATAGTTTCTCTCGATACCTTCTACCATAAGGTTATCTTCCTCTAACTGAAGGGACCCATGGCTTTGTTCAAGCCGTTCAATATCAACCATTCGCGAAAATTTATCGCCGGCTCCTTCCAAAATCAACATCTGCTTTTCAATTATTGTCTGTGCAGTTTGATACAAACGCGTTAAATACTCTTTATGCATATTATTGGATAGAGAAGAAACAGACATTTTTTCTTTCATATATTCAAAAAATGGTTTCAGATTAAAACTTTCATGGAAATTATTTGCAATAAGTTCAAAATTTAACATTTGCTCATTCAGTTTAAACGTATCAGCTTCAGAAAATATTTTTATACTTGAATTGAACAGGTCTTCACGCAATTTATTTTCCGCTTCTTCTTGTTTCCTCATAATACCGGAGTAGACTTGAATTGCTTCCATGGTGAGTACTCCTCTTTCTGTAAGTGCTTTAGCAGCCGCCCGTTCCTTTAAATAATTGGAGCCTAAATATCCGGAAACAAGAATAGCCGTTGCAACAAAAAGACTTCCGCATGGTCCGATATAACAACTGATAAGCCTTTCTACCCTGCTACAATATTGAATATTCGTCTCTTCTTTCTCATATTCCATGCTTATTTTCTCTGTATAAAGGAATCAACATTCTTTTATCTTACAATCCTATATGAATAGGTTCTGTTTCAAAATAAATAACATTGATTTTAAAAAAGGCATTTCTATTACTATTATTTCTCCAGAAAATCGTTACAGTTTTTTTAGACACTTTTCCAACAAAATACTTTGTTCATATTATAAGGCTACCAAAGTTCTTTGTTGATATTTTCATCAAATAATTTTCCTGTCATGAGGAGGTTTTGAATCACTTCCTGATAATAGGGTTTTCCCCTTACGGCCAAAGAACCAGGGAATGTTACCAGTGTGATATCCGCACATGATTCTGTAAATTCATTCAATACAATTGCACACCGTTGATCATGTAACAGGGTAACATTATGAATCATAGGAAAATTAAAATAATCTAGCCTATACTCAGAAATTATTGTATTAACGTCTTCTGAAGATTTTCTCTGTGTTCTTATTTCCAACCTGACCAACATTTCTTTTAATTTATCGTTCGCTTTTCGTACATAAATTTTATAGTTTCTCTTTATCCCTTCTACAATAAGACTTTCTTCTTCTAGTTGAAGACTTCCCTGAATTTGCCCCAGCCTTTCCAAATCTACCATTCGTGAAAATTTCTCACCCTCTCCTTCTAAAACCATCATTTGCTTTTTCATTATCGATTTTGCTGTAGCATATAAACGAGTTAAATATATTTCTTTCGGGGCATATCCCGAAGAAACTTGTATTTGTTCTCTTATAAAACTAAAAAAAGGTTTCAAATTAAAAGTTTCATGGAAGTTTAAAGCAAGAAGTTCCAAATTTAATATTTGTTCTTCAAGTTTACAGGTATCCGGCATAGAAAACACTTTCATACTTGAATTAAACATATCTTCGTGCAATTTATTTTCCGCCTCTTCTTGTTCCCTCATCATATCGGAGTATATCTGTATTGCCTCCATGGTGAGTACACCCTTTTCTGAACGTGCTTTAGCAGCTGCCCGCTCCTTTAAATAATTGGAACCTAAATATCCTGAAATAAGTATTGCAGTTGCAATAATCAGGCTGCCACATGGCCCTAGATAATGTGTAGTAAACTTTTCAAATTTAGTACCCAAATATTTTTCTTTTTTAGCTTTTTCTTTCTCCGCCATGCTTATCTTCTCCTTGCCAGGAAAGAACCGTTTTTTTCTTCTAAAACGAAATCATATTGGATCGCATTCTCATAGATATATATTAAAATCGGTTCTGACATTAATTCTTCATTCCGTATTATAAGAAGGCCACGTCCTTTCCCCGGCACATATAATGAATAGGATCCATATTGTGCACATTTTGAAGAGTAAGTCTTTCCGGATGTTAGCATTTCAAGTTTTATCTCTGACCCTTCTGCTATTGGCTTTCCATCTTTTTTTATTGTTCCGTAAATTTCTCCCGAAAAAGCAATAGTAGTATTAAGCAACAGAAACAATATAACTATTAAATATTTTTTCATTCCCGATTCCTTCATTGCCTCCAAATGCTTAATCGATTAGTAGGTATGCATTACTTTTAAAGGAGTTGTCATGATATAATCATTACTGGTCTGTGCCCCATGGCATTTAATACATGATGACAGCTTACCGGCCAGCTTGATGGTCTTCGTCTCTCCGCCTTCTTCTTTCTCTGTGACCATAACGTCACCATTCGGTTCATATTTAATCCAGAACCAATCCTTCGCATCAGGATCAAAACCTTTGTAACACTTTAGTTCTTTGAAAAATTAACAAGCGATATTATAAGTTAAGCCGGAAGTGGTTTTTGTTAAAAGAGCTTTTTTGGCGTATGCCAGAAGGTTTTCCACGGGGTTGTCTCCTTGCAATT
>NZ_CAADGZ010000187.1:0-4821 GCF_900696675.1 uncultured Candidatus Kuenenia sp.
GTTATCATTACAGGAAGTTCTTAAGTGCTGGAATGACATTGCTTGTTCTTTAGCAGAAAATACAAGAATCCGAAAAACACAGATATCAAAATACTTCGAGCATACCTAAAACAAGTTAGCGCTTATGGGGTGCAGGGGGTGGACTGGATTTCTCCATCGATTCAACTACCTCTTTATTATGAAAATAAATTTGACCCTCTTTCCCACGCTCCGCAGACAATTCCACCCCTTAATCCCCCGCCAGCGGGGGGACAGGCTTACCACATCCCTTACAGCTTTCATGCCTTTGCAGGGTTGATCCAGGTACATTTCCGGTTTTTTATGACTTCTGCCATGTTTTAATGAAACGTACAGTAGAATTAACCCCTGACAGCGTTGTTTTACCCCAATCACACAAACGGTTACAAAAAAAGGGATGCTCCTCCTGACGGAGCTATTTATCCTAAGCTAGCATAGCCAGAACTAAACAAGCACGAAATACGAAAAACGCACTCGTTTAGCATTTTAAATAATACTCTCGTTTCCAGGCTCCGGCTCTTCCGCTCGTTCCCAAGCTCCACAGACCGGGTCAAATGGACAATTTTATCCTATTTTACGACAGGCATTCTCCACTTTTATGGGAAAACAGCACTAAATAAGGTCGAAAACAGGCATAATGAGAGGAGTTGTCCCCACCTTTAAGACAACAAAGTTCTTTTGGTCCAGTCTGTGGAGCTTGGGAACAAGCGTTTTTGCTTTTTTAAAAAATATAAACTGTTACCACTTTTCTCTCATACACAGCCAATGTTTCGTCGTGTGAAATTCATTTAATGCAACACACTCATTTTGGCGTTCTATTGTTTTAAGTAAACCGACAAATTAACAGCTATCTTCTTCTTTTTCTTCTCCCTTTTTCTGCACGATCTCTTGTAAAAAAATTGTTACTTTTTCTATATTTCTTTCATTTAGTGAGTAGTAGACCCATTTACCTTCCTTACGGTCTTTAATGAGACCGCTTCCCCGTAAAATTCCCAAGTGGTGAGAAACAAGATTTTGCGGAAGTTTAAAATATTTATAAATATGACACACGCATTTTTCGCCGGATGCAAGATATGAAATAATATTGAGACGGATTTCACCGCTCAACGCTTTTAGTAATTTGGCAAATTGTTGGGTTTTGATAGTGTTCATAAATATATATCAAATTATCTTGATATAATATGAATTGAAAACCTGAATGTCAAGGTCAAGGTGCTTGTGGGTACATTCCAGATTTTTTGAAACTGTCTGCACAATGTAACAAAAGCATCCTGCTTGTGATATTTAATACACAAGCGGCCTTGCCTATACGTCCCGGCACGCAGACAGGCGACTCTCCCAGACCGGGACGGTCTGGCTACCTTCGGAAACGTACGCAGACAGGTAAGCATCATAGAGACACGCCATGGCGTGTCTCTACTAATTGTTTATAGCTAAAAGTATTTATTCCCCTAAAATTTAATATACAATCCAGGTATCAATAGATGGGTGGCGCAGGCATTTTGCCTTTGCGGAATACAGGCAGGAATGCCTGTACCACCCTTGCAATAAATTTTATTATTCATCTTCCAAAAAACCTTATTTTTTTACTTATATTTACAAAAAATCGGGAATGCCCCCGTGCTTGTTATGATAAAAATAATTTTTCCGTTCATACTTTCAGTAAAGCGGCTTTGTTGCCTGAAAGGTGATGAGAATGCTGTTAGCAGGGATGAGACAGGTCGGATAACACCACAGAAAAATATCACAAGAAACCGTGGCAATTTGAGCAAAGTCTGGGCATCAAATACTTCTCTCACTAAAACGCATAAGAGAGCGCCATGGGAAGAAAAGACCAGGAGAACAGGCGTATGGCAATCTACCCTTCTTTAAATAAATCGCTGAAAAGGAATTTACACAAGATTGTTGACAGTACCCGTTCTTCTTTGCAAAGACAACTTTTTATCGTTCATGCATTATCTGGTCATTCTGCGTGATGATAATTCATAGTCGGTTAAAATGTCGTAGAACAGCTCTGGCTTTTTTTCTTTCAGTTCTATCATATAATCCAAAAATTTCCGGGTACCATCACCTAAAATCTTTCTTACTTTTTCCATTAAGAAAGGATGCTTCTGTGCTTCATAAATAAAAGGCTTATCAGGGTTCACCTGCTTAAACATTTTAACATCCTGGATGAAATGTAAAATATAAATCATATCCTGAAAAAGGGTATCCATGCCATAAGTGCTCGCCCGATCCATGAAGTCTTTAAATACATGATAGACTGAAACATACTCCAGAATCACTGATTCCATTGCATCCAATGAAAAATATTCCAGGTGTTCCGCATCGCTGCGCATGTGCTTTAATTCTTCTAAACTTGCATTTTTGATCTTCGACATTGTTATTACCGGGAATTTTAATGCACTAAAATTGGTGACAAAAAAGTTACGCATCTCAGAACGATACAGGTGACTCTTTATGTACATCAATTGATTAAATTTTTCTGCCTTTTCTTTTCTTTCTAACAGCCTTTCTATTAATAATGCACCCAGCAATATTTCAAGGGGTATTGCAGCCACGTGCAACATAAACTCGATATGTGTCGCATAAAAAACATATAAAGAGCATGCCGATGCTGTTATCAAAGAAATATAGAGCCATGCTTTTTTTGTAAATTTAGCCAGAGACAGCTTAAGTTTCAATGAAAAGCTTTCCAGACGTCTGGATTGATTAACGGCAGTTTTCTTGTATACGCTCAATAAACTCGTTTGCGTGGCAATGATCGACCTGAGTCTCTCGGTTTCGTCAAGCACGGTCTTCTCGTTTATGTAAATTTTTTTTGATACAAAGGGCAATACCGCCATCCTTGTATTCAAGGCGAGATATTTGAACATCTCTGCCGTATTCCGTGGAACCCTCGTTTTCGAAAATATAACCACCGTAAATAAATTCCCCGTAGGCAACATACTTCCAAACCCCAATGCCGATTTAATTCCGAAAGGTATCACAAATTCATCCTGAGCTGGAATATGGGGACTTCCCAGGGCATCGGGCACGTGAAACACATTAAAAATCTTACTTTCCAGCTCAGTCTCAAGAGTAGGACGAGGATGTAGCACCTTGTCAATATCTATCCCGAACTGGTAAACCAATTGGGCGATCATAGGATGCTTATCCACCGTTTGCTTATCTACCAGGGGAATAACCCGGTGTCCCTTGGAGCGTTTTATCGAATTCCACTCAGGTTGCAGTCCCACTGTTGCTAAGAGGACTAAGCAACTCGTAGTATTAGTCAAACGTTGCCCCTCTGACATCATGTTGGCTAATTGACGTAATTCTTCGTCAAGGCTTTCGTAGGTATATGTTATGAAAAAGCGCACCAGTGCAGAGGACTTTTCACCTGTCCGCCTGTCAATAAGGTGTTCGTAAAAATAGTGGACCACCGAATCAGCCAGTTCCTCTACACCTTTCGCTTTATACCCAAGGTGCTCCAGTGCATCTCCACATCGGGTCATGTCCTGAATGGTAAAATTTGTAAGATCGTACATTGCTTTATTTACCTGTAATATTCTTGGTGCGGCCTTTGGCTGCAACCAAATTCGAAATACGAAACTTCTATTCTATGGGTGCATTCCCGATTTTTTGTAAATATTCGCACATGCCTGTTGGTTGACAGGTATTGTATCGCAAACATCTTGTTTGATTAACCCTGACAGGGTTGTTTCTGCCATTTTCAAGCGGTAAAAGACAGGTTTGAAACCTGTCTCTACGTTACTGTTAACCCCTACTGATTGTTTTTTTTGCAAAAAAATCGGGAATGCACCCACTTCTATTCTTGATTGGTGATTGGATTCTTGATGCCACATGATAAATACAATTAACAATTGTTTTTTTAGTTCACATCTTTTACCTGCCTATAGACACTCATCTATTACCGTTTTTAAGTCAACCTTAAAAATATCCGAAAACCTTCTGTACGTTTCTGCCTGTCTGAAGTAGTTTAAATGATAGACATGTTGCCACGGTTCGTAGTTAAACTTTATTCCGCTTTTAATACCGGTTGGCCATGGAACGACCATCTTGTCTGTGTCAACGACCAGGTCATTTGGATCGCCGAAATAGACGTCGGCAATGCTATCCGTTATATCGTCTTTAAGCCCTCCTTTGAAAATGCCCGACGGTTCAAAATCCGACCCAATGGTGTTATATACAACATCGCCGCCGATACTGCTACTGCTTTTGTTCAGTTTTTTAATAAATTCAGAATTGGGATTCATTGCCCAGACGCCCGGTATTGCATTCGGTTCCTTTAATTTAGACGCGGCAAACTTTATCAGCCCTCCCACGAGATTGAAAAATATCTTCATCGGCGCCCCACCCGTGAAAAAGAATATGTTTGTCAGAAGGTCGATCTTTTTGGCCAGTGAGTCCCATTTTCCAGGATTTGCAAGACTCGTCCCACCGGCAGGGCATGCGACCATTACAGCATTGTCTACATTTAAATAACCATTGCACAGTTCCGCAAATGAGCGCAATACAAGTCCTCCACGGCTGTGCGTTACAGTATCGAATTTTATTCCCGTATCTAAAATACCAGTACTCTCCAATGTAGACAGCATGTCTTTTGCATTATCCTCAGGGGTTTTAGACAAGGTAAAATGGTCATATCCTAAAATAACGGGATATTTATTTTTGGGTCTTCTCCCTATCGAGTGGGTAAAAATGAGCGAAAATTGCTTTGTGTTAGATATCAGGCAGCATGCAGGCCAAGATTTTGAGTCGAAGATATTCTTCGTCTCGTAGACCGTAAGCTCGGCGTTG
>NZ_CAADGZ010000188.1:0-4819 GCF_900696675.1 uncultured Candidatus Kuenenia sp.
GTTTAAAGTAGTACAATAGCGCTACCACAATTGCTAAAAAACGGATATCTGTTATCGCTTTTTGCCAATCTTGGTAGTGGAAAATACTGATTTTCGCATTGCGAAAATCGTTTGCAGGATTTAGGTAAAAGCATAAATTGCTTACACCAATTTTGAAGTAGAAGTAACGGTTGTAACTTCTCAATTGGTAGTTGATAGTTGTAGAATTATTCTGGTAAAAAATTTAAAGATTTCCCTGTTTTTAAATTTTTTACTACCAATTGTGGCTATCAACTATCACTACCAACTACCAACGTATGGCTTCATTTCCGCAACTTATTGAGAAGTTACTTAAGTGTGTTAAAAAACTCTATGGTTGAAAAGGAATGTAGGTGATTTTTAAATGTCTTATGTAGTATTAGCCCGTAGATACCGACCTCAAACCTTTAGCGACATAGTAGGGCAAGCGCCTATAGTAAAAACCCTTGGAAATGCAATACGTACAGACAGGGTAGCCCATGCTTATCTGTTTGCTGGTCCGAGGGGCGTAGGCAAGACCTCCACGGCGCGTATACTGTCAAAGGCGTTAAATTGTGTTAATGGTCCTACTGACACCCCCTGCAACGTATGCGATATCTGCCAGAGCATTTCCGAAGGAAGCGACATAGACGTTCTGGAAATTGATGGCGCCTCAAACCGTGGAATTGATGAGATAAGAAATATACGCCAAAATGTAGGATTTGCCCCATCGAGAGCGCGGTATAGAATTTATATTATTGATGAAGTACACATGCTTACCCGTGAAGCATTTAATGCCCTTCTTAAAACCCTCGAAGAACCACCAGCTCATGTTAAGTTTATATTTGCGACAACTGCGGCAAACCGTCTTCCTGAAACAGTTCAATCACGGTGCCAACGGTTTGACTTTAAGAATATTTCCGTTAATGATATTGAAAAACACCTTTTGGAAATATGCAAAACGGAAGGGAAACAAATAGAGTCTGCTGCACTCCATACGATTGCAAAATATGCAAAGGGAGGATTAAGGGATTCACAATCTGTGCTTGATCAACTCTTTTCTTTCTGCGATGACAACGTAACTTCGGCGGATGTAAATTATGTGCTGGGGTATATTGATGATGATAAGATTTATAGTATGTTTGAGTGTTTTGTGAACAAAGATACTTCAGGTGCGCTGAGAATTGTGGATGATATTCTGAATGAGGGAAAGACTCCGGCGGAGTTTATTGATCAGTTGCTTCTGCGGTTAAGAGATCTTTTGGTGTTTTCGTCCTGCGGCCAGGAAGCAGTATGGGCGGAGTATGACGAGTCTTTTATTCAGCGCTTTGAAAAATCATTTTCCGGCGATACACTGATGTATATGATTCAAATGCTTTCCGTGATGAGGATACGTTCAACGGATTCTTTGCTGCAGCGGATTTCTGCGGAAATGGCCATTATAAAACTGTGCCGGATGGAATCTATCGGCGCATTGTCTGGTCTTATTGAACGCATAACGACATTAGAGGAAAAACTGGAGCAAGTTGACAATATCCCTGGCAAGAGAGGTAGTGCTATTCTCCTTCCCGCAGAATCGTTTGCCCGGCAGACAGTGTCGGAAAAATCAATAGAAGAAGGCGACGTGATACCTCCTGCAAAAGAAGAAAAAATAACTCCAGGTATCGCAATGGAAAAAAACGAGGTATGGGGGGATATCCTTAAAAGCATTCAGAAAAAGAAAAAATCTACCTGGGCGTTTTTCAAGGAAGGCCGGCTGGTAAGCAGCGATGCTGGAGTATTGGTAGTTGCATTTCCCAGAAAATTTCTTTTTCAGAAAGAAAGGTTGGAGCAACCGGAAGAAAAAAAACTTATCGAAAATTGTGCGAAAGAAGTGGTGCCGGGGTTTATGGAACTGAAGCTTGTACTATCTGAAAAAGAAGAGCCGGAAGAGAACAGACAGAGCCAAAGTTTGGACAATGGTGGTGCACAGCAAATAAACGATACGGTGTTTTCAGAACCGGCAGTAAAAAAAACGTTAGAATTATTTGACGGTCGTGTTATTAAAGTTAACCGATAGGGGGGGTGACATGAAGGGTTTTGGCAATATGACAGAAATGATGAAACAGATGCAGAAGCAGGCGCAAAAAATGCAAAAGCAGATGGAGGATGCACAGAGGGATTTGAAAGAACGTGTAATAGAGGCTACCTCCGGCGGCGGTATGATTACGGTACACATGAATGGGAAGCAGGAAATCCTTTCTATAAAAATTGACCCGGAAGTGGTAGACCCGGAAGATGTTCAGATGCTGGAAGATCTTATCCTTTCCGCCGTTTCCCAGGCGTTGAAAAAATCTCAGGAATTATATCAATCCGAGATGGGAAAATTTACCGGTGGGCTAAATATTCCAGGCATGCAAGGAATGTTTGGAGGATGATTCGTTCATTGATCTTAAAGAGGTATGTACTTTGAATACTTATCCGCAAACAGTGAATAACCTTATTAGTGAGTTTGGGAAAATGCCAGGGATTGGGCAGAAGACCGCAGAACGGTTAGCCTGTTATGTTTTAAAACAGCCGGTTGACGATGCTATGAAGCTGGCGTACGCTATTCGCGATGTAAAGAAATATATGAAAATCTGTACTGTTTGCTTTAACGTCTCAGAAAATAGCCCATGCCATATTTGTAGTAATTTACGCAGGGATAGTTCAATTATTTGCGTTGTTGAACAGTTCGCAGATTTACTAACCATTGAAAAAACTGGCAAATATAATGGTCATTATCATATACTCCAGGGACATATTTCCCCCCTTGAGGGTATTGACCCCGACTTACTCACTATTGGCAGACTTTTGCAAAGAGTAAAAGACGGCAGCGTTAAAGAGGTGATACTTGCCACTAATTTGAATATGGAAGGGGATATAACCGCCGTATATATACATAAACAATTACAATCATTTGGCGTTAAAGTGACGAGGATTGCCCGCGGGTTGCCGACGGGCAGTTATCTTGAATATGCAAATACCGCTATTGTAGCCGATGCGGTCAGTGATAGGAATGAGATGAGGAACTAATTTAACGTATGTTTTTTACTGAAACACAACACCAGTTATTTATAGTTAATTTTTGGGAAGGTGATTTTTAATGAAAATGCAGTCTTCTTTATTGCCGCAACTCCAGCAAAAGATGAAGTTGTCTCCCCAGATAATTCAGTCTATAGAAATACTCCAGCTTCCGTTATTGGCCCTGGCAGAGCGCATACAGCAAGAGCTGCTGGATAACCCGGTTCTTGAGGAGGTGGTTGAACAACCTAAAGAAGATAGCCCTGTCTCAGAAGACAGCTCAATTGCCGGAGAAAATGCTGCTCAAACCGAATGGGATGACGCCAAAAAGGCAGAGGTTGACCGGCATAATGAGATGGCGGAAGATTGGAATGAATATTATTCGAAGACGACAATCCGGAAGAGTGCCCTTTCTGATGAACGCGATCAGAAACAAGAGGCATTGGAAAATACTGCCACCAAACCAATGTCGCTTCATGATTACCTGCTGGGGCAGTTATCGCTTATGGAAGTTCCTGAACATCTTTATGAAGCATGTGAGAACATTATTTATTCTGTTGATACCTCCGGGTATTTATCAGGTTCGTTAGAAGAAATAGTTTCGTCTTTTGAAAAACCTGTTTCTTTGGCGGATGCTGAAAAGGCGTTAGAAATTGTACAGACATTGGAACCGCCTGGTATCGGTGCGAGAAATTTACAGGAATGTTTACTGTTACAGTTAGACAATCGTGACCCGAATTACCACATAACAAAGGATCTTCTGCAAAATTATTTATTAGAAATCGAATCAAGAAAATATCCTGCCATAGCAAAGAAAACAGGATATAGCCTTGAAACTATAAAAAAACAGGTAGAATTTATTCGTACACTAAACCCAAAACCCGGTTCCGTATTTAACGATGAAACAATTCCGTATGTGGTCCCTGAAGTGAAGGTAGAACAAATTGACGGGGAATATGAGGTGTTTTTGATTGATAATGCTAATATACCACATTTGCATATTAGCTCCTTTTATAGAAAATCCTTGAGTGAAAGCAATATTGATAGTTCAACGCGCCAGTATATACAGAAGAAGATTGAATCTGCTAAATGGCTGGTTGATGCCATAGAGCAACGGAGGAGTACATTATATAAAGTAGCATGCAAAATTGTAAGCATGCAAAAGGGCTTTTTAGATGAAGGAGTTCACCGCCTGCGAACATTGAAGATGCAGGACGTTGCCGATATTGTTGGCGTCCATGTTTCAACGGTGAGCCGTGCAATTGCCCATAAATATATCCAAACCCCGCAGGGCGTTTTTGAAATGAAATTTTTCTTCACAGGAGGTTTTCAGAATGCCGACGGTAATATGGAATCATGGGAATCTATCCGGCAGAAACTTATTGAAATTGTTGCAAAAGAAGATAAATCAAACCCATTGAGCGATGAAGAGGTTGCAGATAAATTAGGTGCCTCAGGGGTAGACATAGCCAGGAGAACGGTCACCAAATACCGCCGTATTCTGAAAATACCCTCGTCAAGGCAGCGAAAAGCATATTAGGCTGGATTGAAAGTATAAAACGTTTGGTTCAGGTTACAAACCTGATAATCATATAGAAGGCACCTCCGAGCGCACTCTTCATGGTAAAATGGAGGATACCGTGAAAGGCGATTGTTAAATAATAACAAAGTAAGGAGGGAGCGAGCAATGGGATATTTCGTAGGAATAGATTTACATGGTGATAATAATTATATTGGAATACTCGATGAGGAGGATCGGAAGGTATTCAAGAGGAGAAAC
>NZ_CAADGZ010000189.1:0-4771 GCF_900696675.1 uncultured Candidatus Kuenenia sp.
AAGGGCTAAAAAAATAGAATTAATTAATGGGATGAATGCAGGATGGAAGGATCTCTATGACGGTTTATGAGGTTGCTTCGGAAAAGACCCTCGCAATGACAAGCTGAAAAGACCCTCGCAATGACAAGCTGATGCCCTTGTAATGACAAAATAAGTCATCAGCATCAGTCAACAGTCATCATGTTGCATTAGCAACACCCAGGAACTATGAAAATGGGTTTATAACCATATAGTGTTGTAGTATCTGTACTTAAACTATTTTTTGTAGTCTTATTTTCGAGCCAGGATGCTTGTGGTACAATGTACAATTAGTTAACCAAAAATCGGGAATGCTCCTCGTCTCTCTCTTGTGTCAACACTTTATTTACGCGTAGTAGTTTCCAGACGCATGCAATGCGTCTCTACAAAAATATTGAAATTCCTATACGTAAATTCAGCGCCTAAACCCTGTCCTTACTCCTTACTTATAATCATCTATAATAATACGCGCCGGTTTCTGTATAATTCATGATGGTGCCAAGAAGTTTTGTTTTTGTTTCTTTTATAATAGCTGTTGCCTGATCAACCTCATCAACGGTGACATGCCCTGATTTGGCCACCAGGATCACACCATCTGCCAATGGCAGTAATGGAGTAACACTGCCCGTTGCGTTTAACAAGGGCGGTGTATCCACAAGCACCACGTCATACCGTTGTTTCAACAGGTTCAGGAATTTTTCAAAAAGCTGAAAATAGGTCCTTCCTTCCGGAAAAATCTCCCCGGTTCCAAATCGCAGGAGTGAGATATTTGAGCCATTTAACGTTGTCACGTTCGATAATATCTCACGTTCCAATAATCTGCTTCCCCCCAAACGCCCCAAACGGTTGATCACCGGAGTAAAGTCCTCCTGGAAAAATACCCTTTTATCTTCGTACGTTTCTATACTTCCCGGTTTGAATGAATACGTTCCCTCTTTCCAACTGAATAGTTTCTGGAGATGTTCTTCTATCTGCAATTTGATAGGACCTTTTAATTGTTCCTGATTTATATAGCCCGCATTGATGAGGATATATCCCAACGGCAATTTCGTGCGCTGGTTTCGTTCCATGGCGTCTTTCAACTGGGTCTCATTGATAAAACCCCCTCGCAGGAGCATCGTTCCCAATCTGTTGGTAAATGGAGTGTCCTCATTGTCAATATGAAAAAGGTTGCCATTTTCAAAGATGGTGGTAATCTTCTGTAATTCGTTGGAAACAGTCAGCTCTCCGCTCAATTTTTTTAATGAAATAATGGAAAAAAGATCGTCCACACTGCAATTGCACAAAGAACCATCCTGTATTTGCCATGACCGGATTTTTTCCATTGCATTTGACATTCCGGCATTTTCATTATCTTTTAATCCAAACAAATTGCTTAAACTCGTGTTGTACACGTCCGCATCCACCATTATCACGCGTAACCCACCCTTTGCCATACTTACTGCCAATTTTGTAATAACCGTGGTCTTACCCTCCCCCGGCGTGGCGCTTCCTACCATCATGGCCTGCCCGCTCATTCCTGTCTGCATAAAAGGCAACCGGTTGATAATACAATCGGAATTGGTGTGATAATAATAACCGCCTTTCTGATTCTTCTGCCCCGGAGATTTTCCGTTGCCGGATAAAGCCAGCACCCCCTCTTTCTTTAATGATTTCATATACGGTATCGTGCCGAGAACCGGCATACTCGTACACTGGACAATTTCTTCCTGAGTTTTGACCGTGTTGTCCATATATTCACGGAAAAATACAAGGCCTGTTCCAAATGTTAAGCCTACCACGACCGATAGAAGGACGTTTAATTTCTTTCTTGGTTTTGATGGAAATAGAGGAGCTTCCGCTTTATCAACAACACGGATTGTGTCCTTCTTCATGTTTCCTGTTAAATTAATCTCCTTTGCCTGATTAATCAGGATATCGTAAATCGCCTGATCACTCATTGCCTCCAGATGTAAAATATCGTAATTTATTGCTCCTCCCGCCTTGACCAAAGACATTTGTTCCTGGATATCCTGCATTTTTGGGTTTGTACTTTCAAAGGCGATGATACTGTCCAGTTCTCTCTTAATTGACGAACAGACCTTCTTCACCTCTTCAATGATTTCCTGCTCAAGCCCCTTTATGCTTGCATTTGCTTCTATCATCCTGGGATGATTTGGCCCGTACTTTTTAGTGTTTGCCAATACCGATTCTTTAAGGCTGCACAGTTGTTTGTAAAGTTCATCAATAACTTTATTTTCTTTTATTTCGGGAAACAAGAATATACTTTCATCGTCAAAAGAAAAGGATCGAAGTTTTTCATATTTATATTGAAATGCCGCCTTCTGCGAATCACCTACTTTAAACTTCTGCCCTTGAATCTGTGATTTCAGCCAATCGAGCGCCTGCTGTGATGACATACGTTGTATCTGGCTACTCCTCTCTATAAAAGCATGGGCGTGGGCATTGGCTACGCGTGCGGATGTTTCCGGGGATTTGTTTGAAAAGCTGATATTCACCAGATGTGTTTCGCGAATGGGTTCTATCATAAGATTTCTTAAATACCAGTCTATCATTTCAGATGTCACCTCTGCGTCTGATAAAGGCAAGTAACTTTCCATATCGTTCTCATCGGGAGCTGTCTCTGATGAACCTATTTTCTCCAGCGCATCACGATAAAATACTTCCCGGAGTTCATTCTCCTGAATTACTTGTTTCGCGAGACTCCTGCTGGCAAGTAATTTGTATTGTGTCTGGTAATACTCCTTATCCGTGGCATCTATCCGCATAACATCAGCCATTTCTTCCATAAAAGACTTTTTGTTATCGATGATAATCTGTGTTGTCGCTTTGTAGACAGGCGTTACAGTAAACGACAAATAAGTAACGACGGAAACCACCACTGTGAAGAAAATTACCAATATCCATATATGTTTTCTTATGATTTTAAGATAATCCGTAAGATGAACCTCACGATTAAGCGGTTTCCTACCAAATGTATTGTTAAATTCGTTATTTTGGTTCAAGGCTTTGCTCTCCTTATAAAAGGTACGTATAGTTTCTTATCAGTAATTTCTTTTGTAACACTTTAGTCTTTTGAAAAAGTAGGGGCGAAGCATTTGCTCGTTTGAGTATGAACGCATTTGTGACAATTTACAGCAAATGCTTCGCCCCTACTTTTTCAAAAGACTAAAGTGTTACCTCCCTTGTATTTTTTTGCAAAATATTTAATGGTTAAATCCGAAGTACTAAATACAAATCCACCCCCTGCACCCCCGCCAGCGGGGGACATTCTCCCCCTTTGTAGGGGGCAAGGGGGAGAATTTTAGAATTTGTTTCGTATTTCGTGCTTTGCGCTTAGCGCTTGTTTGGTTTTGGTTCTGGCTGGGAGCATTCCTGATTTTTTGTAACAGTTTAGATTTTTGGAAAAACAAAAATGCTCGTTCCCAAGCTCCGGCCTGGGAACGTAATTGCGTTGGAAGCTCTAGCTTCCATTTAGCCGGCAAGCGAAGCTTCGTGTATTATTCGATTCAAAAGAGGTTTCTAAATATCTTGGGTAACATACTGAAAAGCCTCCAAGCTGACATCCTGGGTTCATTCCCTTTTCCATTCGAAGCTGGAGCTTCTCAAACAATCCCGTTCCCAAGCCGGAGCTTGGGAACGAGCGGTTTTTTTACCCACCCATTATTCCCCTCCTGGGAGGGGAATAATGGGTGGGTTGACGGCATAATGAAAAACCTTGTAACACTTTAGTCTTTTTCAAAAAACTAACGTGTTGCCAAAATTCACACTTCACGCCGATTTTTAAAAATACCTTACAGGCACTCTGATAATATCGTTTGGCTTTACCAGTGCATCAAGTTTTGATTTATACTCCTTTTCTTTTCCATCTTTCGTCCTCACTACGATTACGCGGCGAGGTGACGCCTTTTCCGTTACCCCACCCGCTTGCGCAATTGCCTGGCGGACGGTCATACTGTTTTTCCAGTCATATTCACCGGGAGTTATTACTTCCCCAACGACAAATACTTTTTTACTCTGATATTTTTCTACCTTTACCGTTACATGAGGCGAGACGAGATAACCCCCTTCCAACAATTTTTTCTCCATAAGCATTTCCAGTTCAAAGACCGAAAGGCCGTCGGCATCCACCTTGCCAATTAAAGGAAAGGTAAAGGCGCCGTTTTGTGAGACTTCAACCATTCTGTCCATGTCTTCGTTATCCCACACACGGATATCAAGGATATCTTCAGGCCCGACCACATATTCATTATTTGAAATGTTGTCGGCTGAGAAGGCAAAGGATGTCGTGCACAGTAATCCTATAAAAATGCATATTATTTGTAATGTAGTTTTCGACTGTTTTTTTCTCATATCAGGCTCCTTTCTTTTAAGTAAATAGTTGTTATTAGTCATTGGTCATTGGTCATTGGTCATTGGTCACCTTATCAGTAATTTCTTGTAACACTTTAGTTCTATGAAAAAAACGCTCGTTCCCAAGCTCCGGCTTGGGAACGGGATTGTTTGAGAAGCTCCAGCTTCGAATGGAAAAGAGAATGGGCCCATGTCCGCTTGTACTTTTCAGTATGTTATCGTAACTATTCAGCGTAATTTATTAAACTACCAGAGATCAGAGCGCAACTCGTTCCCAAACCTTGTACTGAACATAGTGAAGTATCTGTTTGGGAACGTAATTGCATTGGAAACTTTGTTTCCAGTGAGGGTCTGACTTGACAAATTACAAACTGTCTTAACCCTGTGATTTCATTCCCTA
>NZ_CAADGZ010000190.1:0-4757 GCF_900696675.1 uncultured Candidatus Kuenenia sp.
ATAATTCCATCAACTTATTCATAAGTAGTGTCCTCCAAATTGTCTGATTACTATTTACGAGGATACTACTATACTTTATAATAAACTAAAAATCACCTTTTTGGTTGCGGCCAAAGGCCGCGCTAGGATAATCCCTGTTTAATGGTCGGGGCGACTGGATTTGAACCAGCGACCTCGACGTCCCGAACGTCGCGCTCTAGCCAAGCTGAGCCACGCCCCGCACCATTTATATATAACATTGCGATTATTGGAATTTTTTCAAAAAACTACTCCAGACATGAGTTTGTAAGAAGTTTTATTTTACCTCAAGCACTATTTTTTTTACAGCAATATTTCCTGCAAGATCGAAGACATTGATGACAACGGTATAGTTGCCCCGAAGTAGAGGTTCTGTTGTAATTCGAAAGGATTCCCGCCGGGAATCAAAAATCCCGTCAACGGGATTGGCGGGCAGCCATTCCTGCCCATCGACAGCATATTGAACCTTTACTATCTCACTGTATTCGTCCTGCGCAGAGCCGGTGATAATACCCCTTCCCTCCGGGGTAACATCAACCGTTATTGGCCCGGCGATTATAGGTTTTGAATTATCAATTATCAAGGGCTGCTGCAATGTTGCTTCAGAACTAAGTGCTGTTTCCGGCGGATTATCCGGATAATCGCCGGCTTCTAATTTGATTTGATACCTTCCGTCCGGCAGGCGCAGGGTATCCCATGTATACGAACCCTTGTTTTGATTACTTTTAGTAAGTATTTTCCATGTATACTCGTCCATGCCTTTGTAGGAAACCGTAATCTGCAATGTGTCGTTATTTGGATCCTCTATTTCCCAAAGAATCTTTTTCTGTGCAATTTCATGGTGTGGTTTTTGGGAGGATGGCAATTGAGACGTTGCTTCTGCTAAAGAACCATTTTTTGCTTGTGAAGGTTTTTGCGGCGAAGGAATATCCTTTTCTATCTCAAACATAATAATATTTGGCGGCTGGTTTTTCGGCAGATAGGACAAAGAGACCCTCTTTAAAGAAGGGGAGATTGCTGCATTTTCCGTTTGCAATGTTGCCCTGTACTGAATAAAACGGGCAGGGGAATTTGTAATTTTTGCCCAAGGCGAGGTTCCGGACAATGACCAGTCACTCCAGGTTGCATCAGGTTTTTCAGAATTTCCCGTTCTGGTGGCCATGGTAATTTTAGTCGATGGCGGTTCTGCGCATGACCATGAAATATTTCCCCATGACGACAGGGATGATGTATCCAATACATTCGAGAGGAATGTGCCGGATTTCTCATATGCCGGCAATATCTTATACACCCTTCCCTCATTTCCAGAACCGACGTATAATTCGTTACGGTCAGTAATCCGGCAACAAAGCAACTGTCCAACTTCTGCTGCCGCAATACGGATAAACGAGGCATCACTAAAAATTTTATATATAGCGGATTCATTTCCAGTAACTACAAAAAGATTTCCTTCTGCATCAAACACCATATCGAAAATGAATGCCTGTTCTATCTCGAAAATTTTTTCCGCAAACCCTTCTTCAGTGATCTTGTAAATATAATTTGGTTTAAACGGGCTTCCTATCGTTTTGTGTTGCAGTCCAGATCTCTGCGAAGGATGTGTTTTCTGTTGAATATATGCCGTTTTAGTAACGGTTAGTTCATCCGGAATATTAAGGTCCCAGGCTTTTCCCTCTTTGAATGGAGATGCAATTACCGTTGTTTCTCCGACGGTTTTTGCCATGGGTGATTTAGGCATTGCCATCTGTGTGCCCGACGCAGTACCCGCATATATATTGCCGGAATAATCAATGGCAAGACAATGTATTTCCTCCTCTTCCGCATCGTAAAGTACATGAGCGTTCCCGTTGTTGTCTATTTTATATATAAGGCCATTTGGTTCTGTCGCTACATATATGTTATTGTTTTTATCAAGTACGACGTCTAAAAGATTTGTTTCCGGAGAATCGAAAAGAATATCCGGGCATCCTTCTGGTGAGATTTTAAACAACAGGCCTTCATCTCCTGTTGCCACAATGAGATTGAAATTGCTGTCTATTTCCATATCCCATATATAGGAAACGGGCAGGCTGCAAAATACCGAACATTCCCCTTCTTTGCTGATTTTATAGATTATGCCCCTTGGCGCAGTACCGGCGTATATATTACCGTCTTTGCCGGCAATAATACTTTGCACATATAATTCCGGCGACCTGAAGATCTCTGCCGCTCCGGCATTGTCTTTTATGGAGTAAACCGTTGCCGGGTCTCCGGCGCCAATGAATATGCGGCTTTGTTCATCCTGGGCGATTGACCATACGTAGGTATTATCAATGCCCTGAATGGTTTCTGTTTGAGGGGAAAGAGATAGCTCCCCTTTGCTGTGGATAGAAATGTTCTGATAGTCGCCTTTTTTAAAATCATACTCAGTGGATTGTGACCATGTATGGGTGGTCGTAGCGTTTGCAAAGGGGATCGATAGAGAGGAAAAAAGGAATATGGCTATGACTTGATTGCACGATGATAGAATCGTATTCATAATGTTATTTAACCAATACGTGTATGCTTTGTTTACCGTTAAGAACATATTTAGTCGGAACCTTAGTAATTATTTCCCCCATAAGAGGTCCGATGCCGCTTTGACCTACATTATTCATAATAGAAAAAATGGATTGAGGAAGCGAAGGAAGACCTTCTCCTTTATAGGTTAACCCATTTTTAGAGAGAAGGACGCGTACAATGAGATTGTTGTTTCTTTCCATATCGCAGACGTCGTCCAAAAGCTGTTCAAAATTAACAGGCAAATGCCTACCTGCAGCCCTTCCCATATCCAATGATTTGCTGAATTTCGCATCGCATGCCGTAATCTCAAGAAGGTCACCGGGGAGGACGTCTTCCGGGATTTTGATCTGAATTGTCTTGTAAATATCGTTTCCGGTGTAAGGCTTTAGCAATACGTCCAAAGATAATTCATCTCCCGGTCGTACATAGTTATTTCTTGCCTGAATTGCTTCGATAGACGCAGTTTGCCGCAAATTCAGGATGTTAATCTTCAGATCAATCTCCTGAACGGTAATTTCCTGAAACTGATTGTTGATAACCATTGCAAAGCATTGTGCAATTTCGTCGATAGAGAACCATGTCTGGTTAAATTCATAATAGCTGTTTTTTAATATCAGTGGTTTCTCATATCCGTCAATCTTTGCGAAAAGCTGTATGTCAACGCACCGTTCACCCAATTTTTTTTCGGTGGCGGCAACAGCGCCCTGAGCCGCCATTAAAACAAGCACCGGTGTGAGCAGTTTGTTGTCCACAATTTCGAAGCTATATTCAATGTTTTGCGTGCCGTCAACTGCTATGCGACAGGGAATCATGCGGGAAAATGTGCCAATAGTACCGGCAACTCCCGATCTCCTGTCCTGATTAATCTGTCCGATTATTTCAACCGGCGACGCCATTTTTACTGAATTGGAGTGACTGCTGAGGATTGCAAATACATGCGCCGTTGCCATCGGAATGTTCGTGGTTCCCGCATGCAAAAAGGGGTGTCCGAAGGCAAGTACCTGATCGCCATCAACATACGTAACCGTACCCACTACAGCGGCATTCAGGTCTCCTTTGATCAGCACTGCGGCTACCGATGCGCCTGGAACCAGCCTGGTTGGGTATGTCGCCGATGTTGCTGCATAGCTTCCGCCTTGCAGGGGGTACAAATTGTACGCGCTAAAAAAAGGGTTCATTTCTTCCAATGCCCTGCCTGAAAACCCTGATACTATTAAAGGAGAAATTATTGGCGCAATTTTTATCCCATGTCCCGGATGGTTTATCGCTTCATCCTGAATTTTTGGCAATGATGTTTGCGGTATTATTTCACCGGTATTTGCGGGCGGTAATGGAAGCTCCCATTCGGGCGAGGGGAATAATTTACTGCCATTTTCTTCAGGGAGATCGAACAATGTACTTTTCATCTCATTTATTGGCGACACACCGGCAATCGCTTCTTTTGAAAAACTCCACCCATAGGCGACGGCGCCAATCAAACGATTATCTATGTAAACAGGGCTTCCGCTCATACCTGCAATGATGCCGGTTTCTTCAAGAGGACCACCTGTCATTTTGATCAGAATAAGATCTGCCTTTGTTTCCCAATTTTTTAAGACGCCTAAAACCTCGACGCTGAAATTTTCAATACTATCACCGGAAAATACCGTCTTACCAAACCCTTTCATCCCGGGCTTGATCTCGTCGATACCCATGAAACTTTCCTGTGCAAGGAGGGATTGAGGATTGGATAACGAAGCAAAAAAGGCAGATGCCGCAAAAAAAACGAATAAAAAATACCTGTTCAACGATAGAGATTTCATGCGGAAACTCTACCAAATTTAACAATTTATTGTCAAGCTATAAAAGAAGTTGAAATACCCCGATTAAGCATTTAAACTATACTCTCACATTATAATCTATTCAAAGCACAGCAAAACCGCAATCATAAGTTAGGTTGGATTTTAAAAGATATAAACCCAACGGCATTCATTTTTACCCGCCCCTCTAACCCCTCCCAGGAGGAGAATAGACAAGTCCCCTCTTAGGAGGGGTTAGGGGTGGGTTTGTTTATTGCTTGATTAAAAATATTGTAACACTTTAGTTTTTTGAAAAATGTATTACCTATAAGCTCCGTAGGAGCAGCCTGTTTGTAGCAAAATAGAATATTATAACAGATCGTAGAGACAGGTTTGAAACCTGTCTCTGCAATTAGGAGC
>NZ_CAADGZ010000191.1:0-4427 GCF_900696675.1 uncultured Candidatus Kuenenia sp.
AGATCCCGCGTCCGCGGCAACAATCACATGAATTATTAGAGGCATTACAGATAAAGTTGCCAGAAGTATTGCCAAGCCGGAACATACGGGTAGTCACTAGAAAAAAGCTTGCTGTTCGGCGTAAAAGCCAATAAATATAAGGCTTTTACGGCACTTTTGTTTTTTGACTTGGGGTGAACATCCGTTACAGAACGTCAGGAGGAGGTTTCCATCTTCCGCCTGACTTTGTCAAGAATGGGATATTTTGAAAAAGGGTTAATGGGGAAGTGTTATGCATTTGTAAAGAATCAGTACCTTAAAGCAATAGAACAGTATCCTGAGGATACGGGCATTCGCTATGAATATGCAAAACATCTTGCTTCGCATCGTGAATACGCACCGGCAATAGAACAGCATTTGGCGCTGTATGAGCTTGACCCAAACGATTACCGGACGGTGAAATGGCTGGCGCGATTGTATAGCTGGACGAAGCAGTTTGTAGAAGGATTGCAGTGGTATGAAAAATATGGAGAAATACGTCAGGGAGACCTTGCGGTGCGTCATGAGATTGCGAGGGTTTACGGCTGGGCGCTGATGCTTGAAGAGGCAAACGAGGCATATGAAAAACTCTGCGAAGATTTTCCCGATAATCATGAACTCTATTGGGAATGGCAGGCAAAGAAAAATAACTGGTTAAGGCGAAAGCGAACGGCGGTTTCTTATTATGAAAAATTAGTGGAGCGTCACCCGGAAGATGCGGAGCTGGTATTTGATCTGGGGCAATTATATTCGCAGCTCAATTTGAGCCGGAAATCGGAAGATACGTACAGAAAACTGCTTGTTTATGAACCGGGACATAACCGGGCGCTATTTGCAGCGGATTCAGAGAAATGGCGCAGAAAACAATCAGCCGGATTAAAAATTACGTACATCCATCAGGATGGAACAGGCGATACGTTCGGGAATTTTGAAATAACACGGTTCAGAACAGATGCGAATTACAAGCCGGCACGGATAATGGAGGCAACAGACGTTTCGTTGGGTCTTGGACATACCACATTCAATTTTTTGGACCATACCGGATCTACGGCAGATCATCTTTGGCTTAAGGGGAACAAAGATTTCCGGAATGGCGTTATGATATATTTAAACGGTGAATTGTCCACCTATACGGAAAACAATAAAGAAACGGTTCAATTTGAAACAGGCATACATTATCAAATAGCCGAATTGTTTGATGCTACCGTGTTTACAGGGAGAGAGGATGTCCTTGAGAATTTTATCACATTAAGCAATCACAGGGCACGCTACTATACCGGCGGGCGGATTATGTGGGATATTGATAAACGTGTTGACGTATATGCGCAGGGGAAACAGTACTGGTATAATGACTGGAACGATGGCTTTGAGTATGACGTGTCTGTTGGGTATAAATTTTTTGTATATCCGAGGATTTTAAAATTATCCGTGGGAATATTTGGCTTTGATGTGGATGACCACGTAAGCGAGTACTGGTCGCCAAACGCATATAAAAAGTATTCTGCGGCCCTAAGCTGGCGCCATTATCTGGGAAAAGAACACTACACCGGCGCTCCGGAGTTTTTTTATGAAATGGTAATGAAGCAAGGCATTGACAGCGACAGTGTTGATTTTGCAGAGCCGTCACTTGCTTTCGGATGGGACAATAAACGGCGTATGAATGCCGGGCTTGAAATAAAGCCCATGAGATCGGTTGTTTATGATGAAGAACGGATATTTTTCTATTTTAATGTACGTCTTTAAGTTCAAACGGAAGCATTCCCGGTTTTTTGTAACCGTTTATGTGGTCGGGGTAAAACAACCCTGACAGGGTTGGCACTAATGTACGTTTCATTAAAGCATGGCAAAATTCACAAAAAACCGGGAATGCATCAGGATCAAACCCACAAGGGCATGAAAGCTGCAAGAGACATGGCAAGCCTGTCCCCCGCTGGCGGGGGATTAAGGGGGTGGAAATTGTCTGTGTAGGAAATCCTGGAGGCTTATAACATGAATAGCCATAAATTTTTTTTCTTATTCCTACGTTCCCGGTGGAAATGCCTGTTACGAAATAGGATTAAATTGTCCATTTAACCCAGTCTGTGGAGTTTGGGAACGAGATCGATAAAACACTTTATTGGAGGTGAAATAATTATTTTTTTAAAACAAGGGGAGTGCCGTTCGTGAAATACGTAAAGGATGATTCCGTCGTAGTCGTTCTTTCCGCTATCTGTGGAAATTTACTTCTTACCATCGCCAAATTTTCGGGATGGCTCATTAGCAGAAGCCCTTCAATGCTGGCGGAGGCGATTCACTCATTCGCCGACACGGCAAATCAGATATTGCTCTATGTAGGCATACAACATAGCCGTAGCGGTCCGAGCCGTGAATTTCCATGGGGACAAGGTTCTTCACGCTACCTATGGAACTTAATTTCAGCAGTAGGTATATTTTTTGTAGGATTTGGCGTAACCACCTATCACGGCATCAGTTCGCTTTTCAAACCTCATGAGGCTTTTCGCTCAGAATTATATTGGTTGTCCATTACAATCCTTGCGCTGTCCTTTTTTGTTGAAGGATATGTATTGACTATTGCATATAAAAAATTGAAAAAGAAACAGGACAGACGTTCACTGAGGAATATTGTTTTGTCCGGAGATGACTCCACTATCACCGCTGTCTTGCTCGAAGATTCCATTGCCGTACTTGGCGTTGTTACTGCCCTTACAGGACTATGGCTGTCTCATATATATCAGAGTCACCTGCCTGACGCCGTTGCCTCTATTATAATTGGTATATTTCTTGGAATCATGGCGGTATTACTTGCTTTTGTGAATGGACGTTTACTCATTGGCATGGCAGTAAGTGAGAAAAAGGAGAAGGATATACGGCAATTTATCGGGATATACCCATCGGTGGAAAAGGTAATCAGCCTCAAAACCCAAATCCTTGGCCCAAACATGGTAAAACTTACTGCAGAAATAGAATTTCATGGAGGAATCATGTTTGACAGAAAACAAGTCGAGGCCGATGCGGAACTCATCCGGCAAGGAGAAGAACCTTTGCCCATACTTGTTGACACCATAGAGAGAACCGTAAGGGTCGTCGGCAATGAAATCAATAAACTGGAAAGGGCCATCCGTGAACGATTCCCTGAAATATCCTCTATCTCTCTTGAGGTATATTAATAAAAAAGGCTGTCGGCAATCGGCAAATTGTAATATGCCACTACTTAACAATTCGAAGTTCCTTGTTCGATATTCGTAATTCATTCGGAGGTCGGAAGTTTACTAAAAACACGGACTTCTGACCTCCGACCTCACCTTACACGGTTAAATTAATCCGTAATTAACTTAGCGCTTATGCGGACGTGACCCCTGCTTCATACCATATTTCCCCCCCATGCAATTATTGCACTTAAAAAACCGGTTAATAAGCCGCATTTTGTTCATCTTCCCGCTTTATTTTGAAAAATACTCTTTATGTTGCAATATGTTAAGACACTTCCTCCCTTTTTTGCAATTCTTGCGCAGACACTATGACGAAAGACACAGTTTCAGGCATTGCCCACCAATTTAAAAAAAAATTTCCCCTGTAAAATATAACTATTAAAACAACCTATATCCTTTTATTCATCATAAACAACATTTGGCATAATAATTGTTAATTGTATAGTTGTCATTCGTACACGTTTGGTTGTTTGAAAAATAATAGTTACAAATTGTTACGTTTATTGCCTGATTTTGTTTGCTAAGAGCGGTAGTGTTTTTAAAAGTATCTCTACTTACAGGGTAATCTCATAAACCTTTTAAATCTGAATAAGCCTATGGAAACAAAAAAAGTAAAACAAATTGATTTAACAAGCGGCATGGTAATGAATATATTTTCTTCTGTCACAGAGGCATCAAAACTTACAGGGGTAAGCAAGGCAACTATAAGTTATTGTATAAACAGAAAAAAGGACTCTGGCAGGGGCTTTATATGGGAATCATTGCAGAACGAAGAAGGTACAACGAATCGCTCGTTAATTATTATGAATGAAGAATGGGAAAATAAGCTGCTTAGCAGAAAATATCATAGAATCAAAAATATGTATAAGAACGCGAAGATTCGCCACTGCCTTCTCTGCAACGCAAAATTTATTAGTATTGATACCTATAACCGAAGATGTGATAAATGCAACAGTAATGTTGAACATTCAAAAGATTCACACTTTGTTTACAAACATGAACCCCTGATTTCTTAAGCATATATCCGATTCCTCAAAATACCATTATAGTCTTGCAGGCATCTTCAGGGACGGATTCACTCATTAGAAGGCTTTTGTCAAGGACAAAATATCTCCGGTCGCAAAAATATCTACATTTTCACGTTTTGAATACCCCTCCAAGTACGGAATCGCTCTTACTGCTGTTTACGAAAATGACTAT
>NZ_CAADGZ010000192.1:0-4413 GCF_900696675.1 uncultured Candidatus Kuenenia sp.
GATCGTTTTTTTCTCATGCGATTTTATATCACATTTTTAGACGCTAAAACAAGCTGAAAACTCCCTCTAATTGCGGGTCGCAAGACTTTTTTCGCTCATTTTTACCCACTCAGTAGGGAGAAGACCCAAAAAAGAAAAGGAATTAAGAAAAAAAGCCTTTGCTGATAAGCAAATTGAGGAGACCGTTGATTTTTTGCGACAACAGGGTATTGAAACTGTTTGGGATATACAGGCGGCTTACGATACAAGCCTGTTTGGATTAAAAGACAGGTGTGGATTTGGAAGTCATGGACTCTGTTGCCGAAACTGCAACCTTGGTCCCTGCCGGCTGGATAGTGAAGAATTACCTCTTCATACAAGGCTTGCAGCCCCAAAGGTAAAGAGGAGTTCCTGCGGCAAAACGGCTGATAATATGGTTGCCGGTATGTTTCTTCAAACGGTGCTGCGCGGCACAAGCTCGCACCTGGGGCATGCAATACATGTGGCGAAAGCGTTTGTCGCGGCAGCTAAAGGGTCTGAAAATTTCCCAATAAAAGATGAGGCAAAACTTTATGCCGTGGCAAAAGAATTGGGCATAAATACTGACGGCATGCAAATGCTTGATATTGCTAAGGAAGTCGGTCAAAAAGCGATGGAAGACCTTGTTGGGCAGGGAGAGGGACCTATGAATTTTGCTCTTGCCCTTGCACCAAAAAATATTGATAAACTGGCAAAGGCAGGCATTGTTCCTCAAAAAGGCGCTGCAGAGGCAATAGTTCAGGGAATCCATAGTACCGCCCAGGGGATGATGAGCAGCACAGACCACCTTATCATGTCGTGTTTAAAATACGGGGTAATTGATGTATTGGCCCTCTACATTTCAACACAATTACAGGACATTTTGCTGGGAGTACCCACACCCAAAGAAAGCTCGATAGGTATGGACGCTCTCGACAAAGACAAGGTAAATATCCTTGTACATGGCCATGTGCCTGTACTTTCGGAAATGGTAGTTCATTTTGCAAATAAACTTGAGGACATGGCAAAAGAGGCGGGGGCGGAAGGCATTAATGTGGTAGGAACCTGCTGCACCGGTACGGAGGTGTTAATGAGGCTCGGCATACCCATGGCTGGTAGCACAATTATGCAGGAACTTGTGGTTGGCACAGGATTGGTAGACGCCGTATGTGTGGATGTACAGTGTGTGTATCCATCACTTTCGTCAATTACAAAAGGGCTCCATACCCGATTAATTACTACCATGCCTGAATTGCGGATGGACAATGATACCTATATTGAATTTACTCCGGAAAACGCCTATGAATCCGCAAAGCAAATTGTAGAGGAGGCAATCAAAGCGTATAAAGATCGTTTGTCTGACCGCGTATTTCTGCCAAAAGCGAAGGGGCATAAATTAATGGGTGGCTTTTCTACCGAGGTAATGATTGACGTCCTGAAAAAATTAAATGCCCAACAGCCGCTAAAACCGCTTGTCGATCTTATAGTGGATGGTTCTATTCAGGGCGTTGCCGTGCTTGCCGGTTGTTTGTCCTCAAAAATTCAAACAGACATGAGTTTTGTTACCATGGCAAAGGAGCTTTTAAAGAATAACGTTTTGGTACTTGCTACAGGCTGCGCGGCAACGGCATGCGCGCGTCACGGATTACTGACAGGAGAGGCGAAAAAATATGCAGGTGATTCTTTGCGGGGTGTTCTGGAAACAATAGGAAAAACCTCGGGATTAAATGGAAGTATCCCCCCTATCTTTCACTTTGGTTCATGCGTGGATAATTCACGCTGCGCTGTATTGGCTTCAGCCATTGCAGATTATCTGAACACATCCATCGATAAGCTCCCTCTTGTTGCAAGCGCCGCCGAACATGTTGTGGAAAAAGCGGCTGCTATTTATATGGGGGTTATGGCGCTTGGAATTACCACACACATTGGTGTAACGCCAAAGCTTGGAGGTTCTCCGTATGTAATTGATATGCTCACCAACAAACTGGAAAGTATCACCGGCAGCACATTAATCATTGAAATCGACCCTGTTGAATCGGCAAAAAAGATGATACATCATATTCAAAAGAAAAGAAGGGCATTGGGGATATGATAATTTTCAACACATCAGTACCTTAGTCAGCAATCTACAGTCGGCAAATTGCAGATTGAGGACTGAGGATTGAGGACTGCAGACTGTTTTCGTGTTTGTTTGGCTATGGCAGCTTAATGGGTAAGAAAGAGGTGTATGATTCAGGCACAGGGCAATCGCATCATAACGGAAATCTTTTTGGTACTTTACAAAAATAATCGTCACCCCATCCGGCCATTCATTTTTTAGTACCAATATAGTTTTAGAAAAAACCAATAGTAGCGATGTTTGCCGCATATTGTAGGGGAGAAGCATTTGCTATAAATTGTTATAAATGCGTTCATGCCCAAACCGGCAAATGTTTAGCCCCTGCTTTTCCAAAAAACTAAAGTGTTACTCCTCATGTCATTTTATTATGTGTAACGTCCCAGTTGAGCGGTACCGGCTACAAACAGAACCGAGAAGCGCCGCGGCCGAGTCACGGCATCCGCCTCGAACGTAATGTTATACATCTATCTTTGTGGAAATCCTCAAAGACTTCACTACTCTATTCCAACCAGAAAGCTTTCTAAAGTGGACGGGTCGGTTCCGGTTTCCGTTCATAATAATCATAATTATAAGTAGGTGACTATGGTCACATCTTAAATAATAAATATTAAGAAAAGAAATTGGAAAATCTTTACAGGCTATCACGAAATACAATACAAATTCACAAATTTCCTTTTAAACATTCATTGTTTTTTCCCACCCGCTATTCTTTTATGCGAAAATTAACCTGCCTTTAGGTTCGGGAACATGACGTCCTAATTCCTTAGCAGTCTTTAGCCAATCTTTGATAACAATTTCAGCATTACTGAGCGCCTCCTGATATGTAGCTCCATCGGCTGCACAGCCTGGCAATTCCGGAACTTCTGCAATGAAGGCATGATCCTCTACGCTCCAGTAGATAATTATTTCATATCTGCTCATTTTCTTTGTCTCCCAACTTGTATTTTAATATTATATTGCGTACCTGTTTAACTCCTAAGCTAAGCCCCCAGCTATGCTGGGGAGAATGGCAAAAGCTATGCTGAAGTATTTGAAAAAGGAATGAGCTTTTGAGATTATTATTGCTTATTATTTCCACCTGTCAATTACAAAAAATTAAACATTTCAAAGAAAAGGCGGGGTCAAATCTTAATGATTGACAAATAGCTTGTATCTGATATGATACCCGCATGGCAAGACCACTACGCATACAATATAAAAATGCATTATATCTTGTGACCTGCCAGGGTAACAAGCGTAAGGCAATATTCAGGGATGACCAGGATAAGAAACTGTTTCTTGAGTTGTTGAATGACGGGCTGAAAACTTATACTAACCTTCTGTATGGTTACGTTCTCATGGAGAATCATTTCCATCTGCTTTTAGAAACACCCCTCGCCAATCTCAGTGAATTTATGAAATGGATTAACATTACCTACACCGCATATTACAATAAAAGACACAAAAGGACAGGCCATTTGTATCAGGGGAGATACAAGAGCATTCTCCTTGAAAAGAAAGCGTATCTGGATATTGTGTCCCGATATATTCATTTAAACCCTCTCAATACGAGGCTGGGGAAAAAACTGCCGCTATCGGAAAAGAGAAATTATTTGAAGAACTATGCGTGGAGCAGCCTTTTAGGTACTATCGATCATACCAAAAGAAATGACATTATAGCGTATGCCGGGGTACTTGAGCCATATGGAGGCGACAACAAAAAAGGACGGCAATTGTATTGGGAGGCTGTTTGCAGTGATTTGCCGGCAGGTATTAAAATAAAAAATATGGTTGTTGGTGGAAACATACTGGGGAGCACCGGGTTTATCAACAGGGTGAGAGATAAATATTTACCGCTGAGATCACGTGAGATTTTACCTGCACGGCGGTTAAAAAACTATATCAGAAAAGAGACCATCATTAAAGCACTCTGCAAGGAGACAAAGAAAAGTTTTGATGAAATAAAGAATGAACGGGGTGTAATACGGCAAATAGCCATGGACTTATTGTACCGTTTTGGCGGGCTAAGCGGAACGGAGATCGGAGAAATGATGGGGATTGGCTATAGCACTGTAAGCATGGAGAGAAAACGATTACGGGCAAAACTTAAAGGCAACAGGCATCTTTCCGGGATTATCAAAAGGATTGAAGCTATCCTCCAATGAGAAGGCATTGACCCCTCTCCCCTTAACCCAACTTCGACAAATTTATCCTGAAAAAGGCAAGAAATTGAGCGTATAATAGTCGTAACCTATTGGTATGGTTGAATGTTGCTTTCGGCGTTTAATGTAGTGCCTGAATATTATTGTTTATGCTTG
>NZ_CAADGZ010000193.1:0-4388 GCF_900696675.1 uncultured Candidatus Kuenenia sp.
GAGCAACACTTCGGGGTCGCTGACTACGAGAAAGACGTATGGTTTAAAAAGGATGCTTTGTCACGTTGTCCAAAGTATCTGGCGACGAGTGGGGGTTGGAGGCTAATGGCCTCCAGCCTACCAGCTAGATGTGGTACAACTAGAGGAACACAGGCTGATAGAAAAAATAAAGAAGAATGGGGTGAAATGGATAAAGGAAAATTCACAGTATTGAAAGCCGATATAGATGCGCAAATAAGAGAGATAGAAAACATCTATGCCAAACTGGAGGAACGAAGACAGGAAGAAAACAGACCTACAGGAATAGAAAGTATCGCGTATCAATTACACAATCTTTATTGTGCTTTTGAAGATCTTTTCAAAATAGTAGCAAATACCTTCGAGAACAATATTCCAAATAAAGCTTCATACCACGTGGAATTATTGAAACGCATGGCTATATCGATAGAAGGAATCAGACCTTCTTTGATGTCTCAGGAAAGCTATGCGCTATTAGAGAACCTGCGATCCTTCAGGCATCTGTTTAGACATGCCTACTCTTATGAACTGGGTGCCAGAAAGGTACGAATTGTTATAGAGGATTCAAGTAAACGAAAGGATATCTATCGAAAAGACATTAATACCTTCCTGGATAGTTTCCTATGCTGAAGTAGAGACGCACGGCCGTGCGTCTCTACGTTTTGAATATTAAAAAAGATCGGAACACCGTTACAAAATATTTGAAAGCGTCTTTTGATCCCAATATTTCTTATTAAATGGAAGCAGGAGCTTCCAGGACATGTGTGCCCCCGAGTAGCGACAAGGCATGCCTTGCCGCTACTTGAGAACGAGAATGGAGTTAAGCCTTCGGCGTTTTTTTTGAGATAGAGCGAAGTTGTACTTCGCGCTACATTCAGGAATCCACGGTATCAACAACTACTTCCTATTTCACCACAATATTCACCAGTTTTTTGGGAATAATAATGGTCTTGACCACTGTCTTTCCTTTCATGCATAAAATAACACTTTCGTCTATCATTACACGTTCTTTTAAATTTTCATCGCTGATATCCACCGGTACAGAAATGTGGCTTCTTACCTTACTATTGACCTGAATAACAATCTCAACCTCTTCTTCCTGAATCGCATCCTTGTCGTATTCTGGCCATTTATTATTGAAGATACTGGGTTTATGCCCCATCGCCTCCCATAATTCTTCACAAATATGAGGAACAAACGGGGCCAGGAGCAATAGAATCGTTTCCATAGAATAACTAAAAACCAGAAACTCCAATTCTTCTTCCGTATTGCGAGGCGCAACAACCTTAAATGAATCAATATTATTTAGTAATTCCATAATCGAGGCAATCGCCGTGTTAAAATGCCACGAAGTGTCTAAATCATCCGTAATCTTTTTAATCGTCTGATTCGTTTGACGGTAAATTGCCTTTGCCTTCGGGGGAAGTTTTTGCATGTCAATTTGTGTGCGCCCGACCTTTGCATAACTCTCTTCAAATTCTATAACCTTTTGCCAGAGCCGGTTCAGAAACCGGTGCGCTCCTGGCACACCCCGGTCGTTCCATTCTGCATCTTTCTGCGGCGGCCCTATAAAAAGGGTGTAAAGACGCTGGGTATCCGCGCCATACTTTTCGATAAGTACATCAGGGCTTACCACATTCCCCTTTGACTTCGACATCTTCGCGCCATTCTTAATAATCATCCCCTGTGTAAAGAGATGGTGAAACGGTTCTTTACATCCGATGAAATCAAGATCATAAAGAGCCTTCGTAATAAACCGTGAATATAAAAGATGCAAAATGGCGTGTTCCACACCGCCAATATACTGATCCACCGGCAGCCACACATTTACCTTTTTTTTATCGAAAGGCTGATTATTATCCTTAGGAGAAAGGTATCGGAGGAAATACCAGCTCGAATCAACAAAAGTATCCATCGTATCAACCTCGCGCTTTGCAGGCGCTGCACATTTAGGGCAAGTCGTGTTGACAAACAAATCAATCTTTGCCAGGGGGTTCATGCCTTGTGGCAGAAACTCGATTTCTTCCGGGAGAAGTACAGGAAGCTGTGATTCCGGAACAGGAACCGTTCCGCACGTCTCGCAATATATAATAGGAATAGGCGTTCCCCAATAACGCTGCCTCGATATTAGCCAGTCGCGCAACCGGTACGTCACCGTCCTTTTCCCAAGCCCCTTCGTTTCAAGATGCTCAGCAATCGCAACCATTGCCCTCGTATTGGGCATGCCGTTAAATGCCTCAGAATTAACCAGAACGCCTTCACAGGTAAAGGCCTCTTTCATCGCTTCGGCGTCAAATGATTCCCCTTCCGGTTGAATAACGGCCTTAACCGGCAAATGATATTTTTTTGCAAAAAGGAAATCCCGCTGGTCATGCGCAGGTACGCCCATGACAGCGCCCGTACCATATTCCATGAGCACATAATTTCCTACCCACAGGGGTACTTTTGTATTATTAACCGGATTGATAACATACATTCCGGTAAAAATCCCCTCTTTTACGGCATCTTCCGCCGTACGTTCCACCATCCCCTGGTTTCTCGCTCTTTCAACAAACGCCATCACCTCGCCCTCGCGCTGAGAACCGATGACTAGTTGCTCAATTACCGGATGTTCCGGCGCCAAAGAGACAAAAGTAACGCCATAAAGGGTATCGGACCGTGTGGTGAAACAAGGCAATATCTCTCCCGAACCTTCCAGCCGGAAATCAATGCGCACCCCCTCGCTTCTCCCTATCCAGTTCGCCTGCATTGTTTTTACCCGCTCCGGCCATCCTTCCAGCAACGAAAGATCGTCAAGAAGCTTCTGGGCATAGTCGCTGATACGAAAGAACCACTGCACCAGATCCCTTTGCCGCACAGGGCTGTCGCACCGTTCGCAGCATCCATCTACCACCTGCTCGTTGGCCAATACCGTACTGCACGAAGGACACCAATTCACCGCCGCCTTCTTTTTATATGCAAGGTCATTCTCATACAGTTTCAGAAAAATCCATTGCGTCCATTTATAATAATCAGGATTGCAGGACGTAATTTCCCTGTCCCAATCATATCCGACTCCCCATCGGTGAAGCTGGTGCTTCATGGCTTTTATATTTTTGTGCGTCCATGCGGCAGGATGCGTACCTCCTTTGATAGCGGCATTTTCAGCAGGCAGCCCGAAAGCATCCCATCCGATGGGAGAAAGCACATTGTATCCCTTCATCATTTTGTACCGGGCGACAACGTCTCCGATAATATAATTCCTGCCGTGTCCTACATGCAATGTGCCGGATGGATACGGAAACATTACCAGGCAATAGAACTTGTCCTTTTTCTTTGTATCATCCGTATAAAATAAGCCGCAGCCTTCCCAGTATCCCTGCCACTTCGTTTCAATACCGGTAAAATTGTACTCCCTTTGCGCCATTAGCTACTCCTTAAAAGCGAGGTATTGCAAAAAAATTAGTAATAATTTTTAGTTTTAACAGGGATACACAGGATAGATAGGACAATAAAAACAAACGTAACTTCTAAATAAGTTGAGGTTTTTATAATAATTTTTATCCTCCTCAATCCTCAATCTGCAGATTACAGATTGCCAACTGTACCGTATTCCCCATTAAAAAAAGGCGCAAGTGGGTAAATCTAGCCCTGTGCCTTTCTTCATCTTTCGCAACGATACAAAACAGATTCAGATTCTAACAGAATTTCATACGTAATCAATTGAAAAGACCATTGATTTCTGTTGAAAAACCTTGACAATCAGCAAGTATCATGGTAGCTTTTTATCTCATCGATATTTGAAACTTACCAACACTTCATCTAAAAAAACTATCACCTATTCTATGTGGGGCTGTGGCGCAGTTGGGAGCGCGTTTGAATGGCATTCAAAAGGTCAGGGGTTCGAATCCCCTCAGCTCCACCATTATTTTCAATGGTTTTCAGGAATTTGATACTACTTGTTTTTCCTCAACTGTAGTCAAATTGTAGTCAGTCCATAAAATCTGAACACCATCCCGCAGACTATCAGGACAGTGATGGGCATAACGCAGTGTCATACGAATATCTTTATATCCCAGCAGTTTTGCTATTTTGTAAATATCCACACCTCTTTGCGCCAAACGCGTCGCAAAGGTATGCCGGAATGTATGCGGAGTACGTCTCTAATACCCGCCTTCTGCAATGCCCTGTCAAGTGCCCTTCGGAGATTGTCACTGTCAATTTTGGTCCCAGCGCCACCGGTAAACACAAGGTCATTCTTAACCCAACTTCGACAAGCAGAAATCGTATCTCTTTTATTGCCAATGTGATACGACTTTAGTCCTTCATTTTTCGGCACTACATCTTTGAGTTTTCATGGGTGATTTTATATTTTTTCTGCCTAATGGTGT
>NZ_CAADGZ010000194.1:0-4291 GCF_900696675.1 uncultured Candidatus Kuenenia sp.
AGCCTTTTAAAGCATTTGTATCAACGGCTAAACTTTTCCAATCGTTTGGGAAGAAAGTTCTTAGAAGATCCCAATCTTCTCTCATCATGGCTTTATCCTCCTATAGAGTGATTAGCGGGATAATTAACATAAAAATACCATGATGAATAAAATTTGTCAATAAAACAAGTTAGCGCTTATGCCCCTGCACCCCCGCCAGCGGGGGAACATAGCTTGAACAGGAGCATACTTCCATATCATGGGTCATGGGTTGATCTCTTCAGGAGCGAACTGTATATGACTGACAGTGAGACAGCCTTCCCCTGCGGTAGAGATGTAAGATTTTGAGCACGTTTTTTTAAAAGCGAAAGAGTAGCGAAGAGTGAAAGAGATTCCCGAAAAAAAATTATCTGTTTTTGAGAAATATTTAACACTCTGGGTATTGCTGTGTATCGGTGCAGGCATTGTTTTGGGGAAGACAGCGCCGGGGGTTGCCTTCATGTTAGATTCCCTTGCGATATATGAAGTTTCTATTCCTATTGCCGTCTGCCTTTTTTTTATGATGTATCCTATTATGGTGAAGATAGACTTTGCGGAGGTTATAAAAGCAGGGAAGACACCCAAACCGGTTATTCTGACCCTGGTTATAAATTGGTGCATTAAACCGTTTACGATGTATCTCATCGCAACATTCTTTTTAGGATATATATTTAAAGATTATTTACCCGGCACAGAAATTATTAAAGACGGAAGCACGGTAGATATTTATCGTTCATATATATCCGGAGCTATCCTTTTAGGAATAGCCCCCTGTACGGCAATGGTTTTAATGTGGGGATATCTGGCAAGGGGCAATGACGGGCTAACCCTTGTTATGGTGGCAATAAATTCTTTGACCATGTTGGTTTTTTATGCCCCGCTGGGTGGTTTCTTATTAAAAGTGAACAAGATGCCTATCCCCTGGGAAACAATAGTGCTATCGGTTTTAATTTACGTTGCCCTTCCTCTGGTGTCGGGGTATTTTTCCAGAAAATGGATCATCAAAACGAAAGGGTTGGTGTGGTTTCAGCAAAAATTCTTACACTTCTTAACGCCCGTATCTATAACAGCGCTTCTGGCTACATTGGTTCTTTTATTTTCATTCAAGGGCGATGTGATTATTACTCAGAAACAAGCGATTCTTTTTATAGCAATCCCCCTTTTTATTCAAACCTGTTTTATCTTTGCAATAGGTTATGCGTTAGCAAGATTTTTCCGGTTAGCCTACAGGGATGCTGCGCCTGCTGCAATGATTGGAGCGAGCAATCATTTTGAAGTGGCGATTGCCACCTCAACAATGCTTTTTGGCCTATCGTCAGGGGCATCTTTGGCCACTGTTGTGGGTGTATTAATTGAGGTGCCTGTGATGCTCATGTTGGTTAAGATATGTCTTAAAACACAAAATTGGTTTAAATAACAGGTGCACGTCCTAAGGATTTGAAAAAGTTATACTTCAAAAAAGAGAGAAAATGAAACGTTCGATACAGAATATTGTTATTGATGCGATTGCCTTTGTTGGTTTTATCCTCTTAACCACCACCGGTATGTTGATGCACTATATCCTTCCTGCCGGGAGCAGGCGTTTTAAGACTATTTGTGGAATGGACAGGCACGAATGGGGTAACATCCATTTTTGGATTTCAGTCTTCTTCTTATGCTGTTTAGCGGTACATTTGTTTCTTCATTGGCGTTGGGTAGCGAATATTTTTATTGGCAAGTCACATGAAAGGTCAGGGTTACGTGTTGCATTGGTGATTATTGGATTCATAGGTGTGCTGGTATTTGCAATATCTCCTCTGTTAAGTCCGGTAAATGAAACAAATGTAGAAAGACAGGGGTGTGATTTATGTTTATCGCAGGATCATAAGAAGATTCAAGTACGGGGTGCAATGACATTTACCGAGGTCGCAGAAGAGTCGGAGGTTTCTGTTGAATATATTATTGAAAAACTTGGCCTGCCGGAAGATGTGGACAAAAAGGAACACTTAGGCAAATTGAGAAAAGAGTATGGATTTGAAATTGAGGATGTACGGCGCATTATTTGTGAATATAAAACGAAGCACCCATGAACGAATGTTCACACCAGTTTAGGATGAACGTATTGATGAATACGGTATTGGGAAGGGTATATTAGGAGATTAGGAGATCAGAAATGGGACCAAAACGCATGGTTATTATTGGCGCAGTAGCATCCGGGACAAAGACTGCCGCAAAGGCACGGAGAGAAGATCCGGATGCGGAGATAACGCTTATTACCGAAGAAGCGGATATTTCTTACGCTGCATGCGGCACGCCGTATTTTATCTCAGATATAATAAAGGATAGTTCCTCTCTCATAATAAGAACGCCTGATTATTTTCTCAAAATGTTGAATATAAATGTTTTGACGGAACACAGGGTTGAGGCAATTAATCCGGGCGGCAAGGATATTGCCGTCAGGAATCTCAAAACAAACAGTTCTGCTTTCCTCCCATATGATTTTCTTGTTTTGGCTACAGGCGCAAAGCCTTATGTTCCTGTGTGTGAAGGGGTAGAATCCGGGAATATATTTACCTTGCACAATATTAAGAGCGCAATGCGTATTAAATCGGTGTTGCAACAAAAAAAAATAGGGCACGCCATAATAGTAGGCGGTGGATTTATTGCATTGGAAATAGCTGAGAGCCTGATGGAATATGGAATAAAGGCCCATATTATTATTCGCCGCGAGCATATACTTTCTCACATTGACAAAAACATAGCGCTCCTTGTCCAAAACCATGTCAGGGCAAAGGGCGTGCATATACATGAAGATGATGAGGTGATAAAATATGAAGCCGATTCAGAAGGCAACGTTTCAAAGGTAATTACAAAAAAACAAACGCTTCCGGCAGAAATTGTGGTGCTTGCGACGGGAATTAAACCGAACGTAAGCCTTGCAAAAAATGCAGGAATAGCCATTGGACAAACGGGTGCAATACAGGTAAACGAAAGGCTTGAAACAAATATTCCCGATATTTATGCCGTTGGTGATTGTGTTGAAACGACACATATGGTAACAGGAAAACCCGTGTGGATACCTCTGGCGACAACAGCAAACAAGCAGGGGCGCATTGGCGGAATAAATATTTGCGGAGGAAACGATACCTTTCCCGGAGTGATGGGAACGTTTATTGTAAAAGTATTTGATTGGACAGTTGCTAAAACCGGCTTATCGGAGAAAGAGGCAATCAGGAATGGATTTGACGTCGTGTCTGTTATCGTTCCGTCCCATGACAAGCCCCATTATTATCCCGGTTCAAAGCTGATTATTGTTAAATTAATAGCAGAAAAGGGGAGCGGCATTTTGCTTGGAGCTGAAATTGCCGGGGAAGGTGTGGTTGACAAAAGGATTGATGTTGTTTCCGCCGCTTTGATGGGAAGGGTTACCGCCGGACAACTTTCAAAATATGACCTG
Source organism: uncultured Candidatus Kuenenia sp. (assembly GCF_900696675.1). Classification (NCBI taxonomy): domain Bacteria; kingdom Pseudomonadati; phylum Planctomycetota; class Candidatus Brocadiia; order Candidatus Brocadiales; family Candidatus Brocadiaceae; genus Candidatus Kuenenia; species uncultured Candidatus Kuenenia sp. Next base: position 3,455 of record NZ_CAADGZ010000194.1, read on the forward strand.
TCGTATGCCCCGCCATATTCATCTCCTATGGACCCGCTTATAACGGCCGCAAACGTTTTGCGAAACAAGCTAGAGGGGAAAATCCAGAGCATATCGCCGCTTATTACTAAACAAAAGCTGGAGCGTAAGGATGATTTTGTTTTATTAGACGTCCGTACAAAGCATGAGCACGATAAAGGCCATATTGAAGGCAGCCTTCACATTCCATTAAACGAACTGAAATCAAGAAGCGGCGCATTGGATAAAACAAGAGAAATCATTACTTATTGCGGCGTTGGTTTAAGGGCGTCACAGGCTCATTTACTTTTAAAAACCGAAGGGTTTGAAAATGTAAAATTTATGGAAGGTAGCTTGTTGGCATGGCCTTATGCAATTGAAAAATAGAGTTTCTGCCAGGAGCATTCCCGATTTTTTGTAACCGTTTGTGTGATTGGGGCAAAACAACGCTGCAAGGGATGTGGCAAGCCTGTCCCCCCGCTGGCGGGGGATTAAGGGGGTGGAATTGTCTGCGGAAGAAATCTGGGAGGTTTATAACATGAATAGCCATAAGTTTTTATTCTCATTCCTGCGCTCTGCGGGAATGCATGTCACGAAACAGGATAAAATTGCCCATTTGACCAGTCTGCGCAGCGTGGGAAAGAGGGTCAAATTTGTTTTCATAATAAAGGGGTAGTTGTATCGACGGAGAAATCCAGTCCACCCCCTGCACCCATAAGCGCTAACTTGTTTTAGGTATGCTCGAAGTATTTTGATATCTGTGTTTTTCGGATTCTTGTATTTTCTGCTAAAGAACAAGCAATGTCATTCCAGCACTTAAGAACTTCCTGTAATGATAAC
>NZ_CAADGZ010000195.1:0-4255 GCF_900696675.1 uncultured Candidatus Kuenenia sp.
GAATGCATTTGTTCGAGAAACTCCGGTTTCTCGCCTGTTTGCTGATAGATAGGGAATAAAATCACAGGGTTAAGACAGTTTGTAATTTGTCAAGTCAGACCCTCACTGGAAACAAAGTTTCCAGTGCCATTACGTTCCCAAACAGGCACTTCACTATGTTCAGTACAAGGTTTGGGAACGAGTTGCGCTCTGATCTCCGGTAGTTTAATAAATTACGCTGAATAGTTACAAAAAATCAGGAATAATCTAAACACTTAACCTAATATAACGGAGAATTACTATGCTTTTAGTTATAGCTGCTGTGTTGATCATATTGTGGATTCTGGGTCTGGTCACTTCCACCACCCTGAGCGGTTTCGTTCACATTCTTCTGGTGATCGCAATCGTGGTCATCGTGATTAATATCATTCGCGGACGAAGACGTCCGTGACTATTTTGTGGGGCCCGGTATGAAAAACAGTATCGGTTCCTCTCCCCTGGTGCCTGGCGCCAAGGGATCAGTTTGGTATTTTAATTTGAAAGGAGGTAGGCATATGTTTAAGAAAATTGGCATTACAGCGGTGTTTGTAAGTGCGTTACTGTTTAGTGCTGGTGTCGCTAGTACCTTTGCAAGAAATTCTGATTGTCCGGACAGTTGCAAGTGCCCGGACAATGTAAAATGTGCAAAAGATTGCACAAAGGACAAAACAGATCATTGTACGTGCAAACATTAGTATATTTTAAAAGTATTTTGTCATAGGATTTTTTTTTACGAAAACTTTTATAAGCCCAGCAATCTTACCGGGAATGTTCCGGGTGGTTCGGGTTAAACTCTTTAACAAGAGAAGGAGAAGTAAATGTCAGATAAATGTACAGACGAGAGGAAAAATATTAATATTGCTCAGGTACCGGCTGTAGTTAAGGCTGCAATTGAGAAGGAAACTGCCGGCTGCACCATCAAGAAAATAGTGAAAAAAGAGGCCGATGGCAAAACGTGTTATGCAGTCGAGTGTGTAAAGAACGGTGTGGAAAAAAAGCTCAAATTTACAGAAGAAGGCTCTATTGTGACAGACAAAGGGGAAAAATCCAAGAGTGGCGCAGGTACTAGCTGTTGTTAAAGCTAAATTGAGAAGGAAACTGCATCCTGCAATCAGTTATTAACTGATTGCAGGATAAGGAGGCCGTAAAAAAAACGAAATATGACGCGGATAAGTAATGGCCTGGGAATTTTTTATTATACCGTAGTAATCGGCAGTCTATCGTCGGCAAATTGCAGACTGAGGACTGAGTGGTAACACCATTTCACTGAAATTATTTATGGATATTTATTTCACCAAAAGACCAAAAAAGGAGGTACCATGCTTAGCAGACGAGAATTTTTAACACTGGCAGGCGTGGGTGGAGCAGCAATCGTACTTAATTTTAACAACCCTTTACATGCAGAAATAAAAAAGGAGACGGAAATTATGACATACACCGCAAAGGATTATTCGCAACTCATCGGGATGGAGGGATTCAGCGAAACACTTTTGAAAAACCACTTTACCCTCTATCAGGGATATGTAACAAACACAAATAAGGTACTCGATACTCTCGGTCAGATGTTGAAGGAGGGAAAGACGGCAAGCCCTGAGTTTGCAGAATTGAAGAGACGGCTTGGGTGGGAATTTAATGGGATGAGGCTCCATGAATATTATTTTGAAAATCTTGGCAAGAAAAAAGGCGGCATGAACAAGGAAGGAACGCTTGCCAAAAAGATGACAGCGGAATTTGGCAGTTATGAGATGTGGGAAAAGGATTTCAGGGCAGTAGGAAGTATGAGGGGAATCGGGTGGGCAGTCCTCTATCAGGATAGTGCCAGCGGGAGGCTCATTAACTTCTGGATAAATGAACACGATGTTTCTCATCCTGCAGGATGCAATCCCATATTGATCCTGGACGTATTTGAACATGCCTTTATGATAGATCACGGTCTAAAGAAGGCGGATTATATTGAGGCATTCTTTAAGAACATTGACTGGTCAGTCGCAGAAGCAAGGCTAAAATAAAAGGGAGGATTTTTTTATGAACAAAGTAGTCTCGCTTGCAATACTTGCCGTGGGTATCCTGTTTATAATTTTAGGCGTCAGCGCAACGAAGTCGTTTAGTTCCGACATTTCCCGGTTTTTCACCGGCTCACCCACCGACAAGGCGATATGGATGTTGATCGGCGGCGCTGTAGCTGTAATTGTGGGGTTGGTGGGACTGCGGAGTTGGTCAAAGGGAAGTTAAGCGTGTTGGTCCTGTTTTTATAACCATACTCATGAAGATCACAAAAGGTAGATTTTAAATTGACAGTAGGGTGGCACGGACAAACCCTGTTTGTTCGTGTTGAGCTTGTACGACATTATCTATAAACCCTGTTAAAAAGTCAGGAAGAGTCCTTGTCCTCACAAACTGAGCTTTCTTTCTCACATGGTAAATCACAAATTGTGATACTCTTGAGAATATAATTGAAAGGTGAAAAGAAATGAGTAAAACTAAAGTCTTAACTACAGCGGCAGGCATACCTGTCTGCGATAATCAGACTTCCCTCACCGCCGGAGAACGCGGCCCGACGTTGTTACAAGATCACCATCTTCTTGAAAAATTGGCGCATTTCAACCGTGAACGCATCCCTGAGCGTGTTGTCCATGCAAAAGCAGCCGGTGCACATGGTACTTTCATCGTTACCAAAGACATCACCCGATACACAAAAGCCAGCATCTTTTCGGAAGTTGGGAAAAAAACCGATGTATTTGGCCGATTTTCTACTGTGGCAGGGGAAAAAGGCTCTGCTGATACGGTTCGGGATGTCAGAGGCTTTGCATTGAAATTCTACACTGAAGAAGGCAATTGGGATATGGTAGGAAACAATACTCCCGTGTTTTTTGTACGGGACGCCATAAAATTCCCCGATTTCGTTCATACCCAGAAACGTGAACCTCAAACCAATCTAAGGTCAAAAACCATGATGTGGGATTTCTGGTCGCAGGTTCCGGAATCATTGCACCAGGTAACTATCCTGTTTTCGGATCGCGGCATTCCCATGGGCATCCCCTTTATGCATGGTTTCGGGAGTCATACCTACAGCTTTATCAATGCGGACAATGAACGTTTTTGGGTGAAGTTTCACTTCAAGACTCAACAGGGCATTCGGAATATGACTCCGGAAAATGCAGACCGTATTGCAGGGGAAGATGCTGACTACCATACACGTCTGTTATTTGAAACTATCGGGAGTGGGGATTACCCTAAATGGACATTTTATGTTCAGGTAATGCCGGAAGCTGAAGCAGAAACGTACCGGTGGAATCCGTTTGATTTAACCAGGATATGGTCGCATAGTGACTATCCCTTAATAGAGGTTGGGGTATTGGAGATGAACCGCAATCCCTCTAACTATTTTGCCGAAGTCGAGCAATCCGCCTTTTCTCCGGCCAACGTTGTCCCCGGTATTTCTTTTTCTCCCTGTAAAATGCTCCAGGGACGTATTTTTGCCTATGCAGATGCCCATCGGTATAGACTAGGCGTGAACTTTGGGCATCTACCGATAAACCGTCCGCTTGCCACGGCAGCAAACACCTATCAGCGGGATGGCTCAATGAGATTCGATGACAACGGCGGAGCTTCGGTAAATTATGAGCCGAACAGTTTCGGAGGACCCAAAGCAGACCACGCGTATAATGAGCCGCCGCTGAAAATTTCAGGTGACGCGAATCGCTATGAACAGAAAAGAGGTGTTGATGATGATTTCGTCCAACCCGGAAATCTCTTCCGGCTGTTGCCGCCTGACGAACGGAAACGGCTCATTGAAAACATTGTTGCAAGTCTTAGAAAAGCGCCGAAAGACATCCAGGAAAGGATGGTTCCGTATTTTTACAAAGCAGATGAGGCTTATGGAGAAGGTGTTGCAAAGGGACTAGGGCTTTCATAAGAGAATAATACGTTCTCCTCTTGAAGCGGAAATAGAAAGGATAGGTAAAATGATCTATAAAAGCATAAAGAAAAACATAGGGTTTGGCTTTCTCGCACTCTTTGGGTGCTGTTTGTTCTTGCCCACCCTTGCTAATGCACGGGTTGGTATAACGGCTACCGATAAAAAATATATTATTCTGCAAGCCGTCATCATGTTTCATTTGCAACACCCAGAAACGATGAAAATGGTTTTATAACCATATCATATTGCGGTACCTGTGCTTGAGCTATTTTTTGTAGTTTTACTTTCGAGTCGAAAACATCTGGCATTTCTGTTTCT
>NZ_CAADGZ010000196.1:0-4066 GCF_900696675.1 uncultured Candidatus Kuenenia sp.
CTTCATCGAAATGGTGAATCTCCTTTCAGGTGTTTTTTGTTATCAATATACCGCCGAATACCTTGGAAATCCTACCATTTCAATCCTATTCCTGCAACAAGGCTTTGCCTTGTTTGCAGGATTTAGGTGCCATTATTGAGGCCATGAACAAATACGGTGGTAATTCAAACAAAGGTTTCGCAGGTGCCTGGAATATCCACAACGACACTGTGTAGGAAGATTTTAAAATACAGAATCAAATAACAACACTAAATCTCGGACACTATCGGCAAATAATTAATTTCATACTGAAACCACTATTGCATAATGGAATGTTTTCGTGAACCGATAAGACGCAGATTATTAAGAAGATGAAAATATAATCGTTTTAATAAAACGTTGATTAAATACCACTTATGTGAAATATAAATGGTATTTTTCCTCCTCATTACGACATTGGTATATCTTTCGTTATTACAACGAACCAGAAAGTAAAATTTATACCTTGCTTGATTTAATAAGGTTACAAAGCAAAAAGCTGGTTTGTCTTTGTAAATCGCCTCAAGACAAAGATAGTGAAAAACCGATGTGGGTGATAATTCCTCTTCTGTACTTCATAGATTGTTTTTTGTGAATCTTGCGACTGGAGATGAGGAAGAAGTGAAGAGTTTTATCAGATGTTCAAGAAAAGAAAAAACACAGAGGTTAAAAAAGTTATCGATGTTGCACTTGAGGTAAAAAACGATTTTGTAGCAGATAAAGAGAGTTTTTCTGCTTGTTTAATAAGAGGTTTTAAAAGGGCTTATACAGAGGAGGGGATAAAAAAATGCTGGTAATGAATGGAATAAATAAATTTTGTGTGTATGTAAAAAAGTTACCCAGAGCGCCGCAACCCGTGCTCACCACAAGAGAGACGTGGCTTTCTCTCTGGGGAACGATTCTTGGGATAGGGGTAACGGCGATACTGGCCTTTACATGGAATTGTCCGATGTTATTAGGGTCTTTAGGATCTACCGCACCATTGCTTTATTGTGCGTATAAGTCGCCCCTGGCACAGCCAAGGAATGTTCTGATGGGGCATTTTCTTGGCGCAAGTATCGGGGTGATTATCTATGATTTATTTGGCGTGACGTGGTGGTCGCTTGCGCTTGGCGTTGCCCTTGCTGTTGTTCTTATGTTTGTGACGTACTCGGTACACCCCCCGGCAGGCGCAACGGCATATGTAGCTATTCAATCGGGGGGGTTGGGTGTCGGGTATCTTTTTATCCTGAATCCCACCGTTCTGGGAGTGTTTACCATGGTGGTGATAGCGGTTATCTTTAATAAGGCGATGAAGAGAGATTATCCGGCACATTGGTGGTGAAGGATGTATGATAAGCATAGGAGATGTCTGATATTTCATGAACATGGATGTCCAATTTCGTTAAATTACGGAGAGAAAATGTATCTCTCGATTAAAAATCGGCTCATTTTCTTACTCATTGTATTTCCGTAATTACCGTTTGTTCTGCAAAGGATTGTGACCTATCCAGGGATGTAGTCGGATATTCAGGCATGTGTTAATTAGAAACCTCGACGACATTGGGCATAAGCAGTCAGAACTGGTCACAACCTGGATTAGCGAAAGGATGAAGAATACCCATGTGGTTGCAAACAATCCGTTGATGGCTAAATGTGCAAAGAGTACAAGAAGAGACAAGGACTATGCAGATGTCGACCAACATCTTAAAGTAGTAAAAAGTGAGTATGTTTTAAAGAGTGTGCTTGTTCGTAATGATAAGGGAAAGGATTTGAGTATTTTCATAACAAACATATGGTTGCTGAGTTTATCAAAGCATCGTTATTAAATAAATTTCTTGAACATTTTGCATCGTGTTTTACTAAAAAACAATTTGCAATGTTTCTCCTTGTCGCCTACGTAATGTTTAAAGACTATAAAATAAATTCACTGGAGGGCCATGGCACAAGACGTTCATACGGATTACCAGAAATTTCAATACTTCTTTTCTGAATCCAAATGGGATTTACCCGCATTAAAGCAGAAAAGAATGGACATTATCTAAAAACAAAGAACCAAGGCATTGACAAAAGACAGCATCCTTACCATAGATGATACTGGGTGTCCAAAGCCCTATGCTAAAAACACAGAAGCCGCCAAATGGCAATATTGCGGTTCGCTTAAAAGGCCGGAAAACCGCAATGTTGTTGTTGGCGCCGCATTTGTCTCAAAAATAAAACATTTTCCTCTGGATGTTATCCCCTACCTTCCTGCCGACGAGTTCGGGTAAGGAAAAAATGACCCCAAATTTAAAGACAAAATACAAATAGCAATGGATATTTGATACTGCTTCGAACGTCTTTGATTTTTCAGCCATTGCCTTCGATTCATGGTATGCATCTCAACGGTATCTCGAACATATTCACGCAAAAAAGAAATACTTTTTTTCAGAAATAAAAGCAAACAATCATCATGTTGCATTAGCAACACCCAGAAACAATGAAAATGGTTTTATAACCAGATCGTGTTGTAGTATATGTACTTAAGCTATTTTTTGTAGTCTTACTTTCGAGACAGAAATATCTTCATGTACCATCCGGAAAAACAAAAACATTGTCGTGTCAAACCCGATGAGCTCGTGACCCTCATCAAAAAACATTATGCCGACAAAATCAGGCATGTTACTTTAAAATTCTCGGATGGAAGCGAAGTTTCCGATAAAACCTACACGTTTGACGCCGAACTGAATGGTTGCAATGAATGTCCATTTGAAGTTTATGATAATTTTGGGAAAATGGAACAGGGAAGATGACAAAAAACATCATATCCTTATCACCAACCAACTCGATGCCTCTATGAAAACGGTTATCACAAACTATCTGTTGCGTTGGAGCATTGAACACTGTTTCAAGGAATTGAAGGATACTTTTTATTTCGATCATTATCAGGTAAGGCACATTGACAAGATTGAGCGGTATTGGAATATTTGTCTGATCTCATGGACGTTCGTTTATTGGATAAAACAAAATGCTTATTTGGATAAAATCATGGAAACAAAACCTTCTACCTTTAATGAATTCAAAAAAGCAATCAATTCCCTGCTTGAATTCTCATCAACAAACGCTTTATCAAAGAACGAAAAACTCTCACAAGAATATTTTAAAATTAAATCCGCTCGATTTAAGAAAAAAATCGCTGCTTAATTTTTAACAAAATACTGTTAAAAGAGTTTTTTAAACGTATATACTCAAACGGATTGAAAATTCAAAGTTGATATCTCCTTTATTATGTTAAACCACCGACCTATAAAAACAACCCTAACCGAAGATCAGATGCAAAAGCCAGAAGAACAGCACAAAATCTAAAAAGGCAGTAGAATATATGATCGGATAAAGGCTGTATTATTGACTAGCGAAGGCTGGACCCTAAAGCAAATAGCACAGGCATTACGCATACATGAAACAACGGTATGGGAGCACTTAAATGCGAGAGCGTAATGACAAAATAATTTGAAATGCTAAACGAGCGTATTTTTCGTATTTCGTGCTTCGCATTGTTGGATGTTTTGGATTTGTTTTGGATTTCACGATTAAATATTTTGTTTAAAAATGCAAAGAAATTGCTGATAAGGTACGAAAGCGTTGCCATAAGGGTTTCCATGAGTATTTTCAGGTGAAACCCTCACAAGTCAATGGCTCACAAAGAACCATTATGCATATCGACATGGATGCCTTCTTTGCCTCCGTTGAGCAGCAGATAAACCCATCCTTGCGGGGAAAACCCATTGCGGTGGTCGGTTCCAATGAAAGAACGGTCGTTACCACGTCTTCTTATGAAGCACGGGAATACGGCGTCAAAACGGGTATGACTAAATATGAGGCGAAGCGGCTGTGTCCTCATATTATATTGGTGGAAGGTAATACCGGCCGCTATACAGATACCTGTCGCAGGCTTGTAGAGATATGAGTGCCTTGAAGTATGGAATACCTGAGTGGTTGAAAATACCACCTCTGCGAGCCTAATCCTCGTAGAGAAGTTTGTGCCTATGCGCACACAATGGAGCAATCCGTATGCGTAGAAAGATAGCAT
>NZ_CAADGZ010000197.1:0-4050 GCF_900696675.1 uncultured Candidatus Kuenenia sp.
TTGCAAGGAGACAACCCCGTGGAAAACCTTCTGGCATACGCCAAAAAAGCTCTTTTAACAAAAACCACTTCCGGCTTAACTTATAATATCGCTTGTTAATTTTTCAAAGAACTAAAGTGTTACAATAGAAAAGACTTTTCCGGCAAGCACATACTCGGCGAGAGGCTGCATGCCGCTGAAATAGTTCAGTAATAACGCCCCGACGATAGCCATGCCTGATGCGGGAATAGCAAATGTAAGTACGACCCGAATGTCCGCCCTCTTCCCGACCAGCACGACTTTAAATATATTGTTTGCAAGATGGACGAAGGCCGTTGCGCCAATGGCCACCTCCAGTGGGAAAAAAAGCGCAAAGGCCGGCATAAGCAGTGTCCCCAAACCAAAACCGGAAAAGAGAGTTAAGGCGGATACTATCAGTGAAACCGTGCAAATTATCAGATAAATCATGTATTTTCCTCTTTTTTCGGCAAAATATTTAATGGTGAAATACGAAATTCTAAGCACGAAATACGAAACAAATTCAAAAATACAAAATCCCAATGAAAAAACGGGTTTTGAACATTTGAAAATTGAAATTTGGGGTAACTATTCATCGTAAACGATACACGGCTCGTTCCCAAACATATACTTCACTATGTTCAGTACAAGGTTTGGCAACGAGTTGCGCTCTGATCTCCGGTAGTTTAATAAATCACGCTGAATAGTTACCAATATTTCATCGATTGGTTTACTACATATAAAATGTTTTCCGCTTTTGTAAAAAGAAATGCAAGGCAAGCCACTTTATTCTTTTGCATTGAAAATAAAGATATATTTTGTTATCTATTTCAAAGACCTGAAAAAATATTTTATTCTTTAGGTGTTTTCATATTATAAGCTCTATGTGAGTTTGGGATGAAGCATGCCCTCTATTGGTTCTGTAGCGGGGTTTTGCGGTTATGAGTATCAACAGAGAAAACTATACGTTTATGTCGCATTTAAAATAGGCGCCTGTTATAATTATCAGGTGCGTGGCGAGTATTTTTATTTGATAATCTGTCACTACCTGCGCCGGATTACGATGATGTGTGTTTGGACAATTTCCCCATATTGTTATTTCCCTTATTGTCTTATAAGTAAATTTTGACAACGTAATTTCCACAGGGTCATTAATAAAGGTATGAAATGTCAGAATCTTTTAATGAACTTAACAAGGAATTGCAAGAGTTTATTTCCCGGCAGAAGATGTTTTTTGTTGCAACTGCTCCTGAAAATGGCAATATTGCTATTTCTCCAAAATGCATGGATACATTCAGGTGTTTAGACCGCAAGACGATTATTTACCTGGACTTGAAAGGCAGTGGGAATAATACCGCTATGAACATACAAGAAAATGGCAGAATGGCGATGATGTTCTGCAGCTTTGACAAAGATCCCATGATACTTCGTTTATATGGGAAAGGCGAAGTGGTCCGGCAAGACGACGTGAAGTGGAGCGAATACTACCGGCATTTTCAGCATATTCACGGGAAACGCCAGATTATCCTGCTTAAAATCAATTCAGCACAGACTTCCTGCGGAACCTCTGTTCCTGTTTATGAGTTTAAAAGGGAACGGTCAAAGCTGAATGCGTGGGGAAAACTTAACATTATGGAGATTGGCAAACAAATAGTAAGTAAATTCCTGAAGACAGGTATAGTCTAAAATTTGTACTGCTATTTTTTATGAATAGTTTATGTGGTGTGTGGAACAACTCCATAAATCCCCCTTGTGGAGTTGCTGAAGGCCTTCTTCAACACCGCTCTTAACCGGGGAAAAAGAATTATTGGCCTAACATGTGTGAACGAGAGCCAGAAATAAAATTCGGCTTTTATGCAATTTTTCAGTGAAATAGTACAGATAATTAATCATTTTAAACTACGAAAGGAGTATCGCATGGTAAGAGCACGGGCGCGTCATATTCTGGTTTCAACTCAACAGGAATGCGAAGATATTAAATCAAAAATTCAAAATGGAGAAGAATTTGCAACAATGGCCCAGCAGTATTCGCAATGTCCATCAGGCAAACAGGGAGGAGATCTTGGAGAATTCGGACCAGGGCAAATGGTTAAGGAATTTGACCAGGTAGTATTCAGGGATGAAGTAGGAAAAGTTCACGGACCAATCTGTACGCAATTTGGCTACCACCTTATAGAAATTACCAGTCGAGCTTAATTCGTTAAAACGTAAGAAAGAGGATGCACAATGCAAAGCGAACACCATGCCCTCGCAAATGAATTTCCTGAATTTAGGGACAAAATCCATGACCTTAAAATGTCTGACGAACACTTTCAAAAACTTTTTGATGAGTACCACAAACTCGATCGGAAGGTGTACCGTGTTGAATACGATATCGAACCACGGTCGGACACTGCGCTTGAAGAACTAAAAAAACGCAGGCTTGCTTTAAAAGATGAGCTTTACAATATTCTAAAACATAGTGTTTCTTAATCATGAGTACAGCAAAATCATCGAAAATAAAAGGATCCTCTCCCTATCCACATCTTTAAGGCGCTTCCTTAAATGGTCCACCATCTGTAAACATTTACATTGTGATATAGGGGAGCACAAAGAGACGTATGCAATGTATCCAGAGAGATGTTATTTTCCCGGGAAACAGATACTGATAACACCAAAAAGAGAGAAATGTATGCGTGTACGATGCAAGGATTATACCAGAAGAGATTTTCTCAAGGGAACGGCAGGAACATTTGCCATGAGCACTTTTCCTACCATTTTTACCAGTTACGGAGGACTTCAGCAAAAAAAACACTCCGTATACATTAAAAAATATACCTCTTACGACAAAAACGACTTTCAACAGCTTAAAAACTGTATTGGGGAAATGGTTGCAAGCCTGTATCAGATTAATCCCTTTTTTTCGTATGGGGATAAAATATCCCTTAAAATAAATCTTGTTGCAACCAAAGATTGTCTCGACCTGCCTGCTGGCGATACGTACGTTACAAATCCGCTGGTGGTGAAGGCGCTTGGAGAGGTATTGCTTGATCTTGGCGCTGGTTCATTATTTATCGTTGAAGGCTCCACACATCCATCAAATACAATGGAGGCATTCACGGCGCTTGGATATGACGTAATTGCCTCTCAACTCGAAGCAACATTGATTGATCTGAATAAGGCAGACCCTTATCCTGATTTCACTCATGTAGACATTGAAAGAGGGCTTATTTACAACTCTATCGCGGTGAACAATCATATTGCCGAAACAGATTGCCTTATCACCGTCTCAAAATTAAAAGTCCACAGCTCGGCAGGAGTTACCCTGTCTTTGAAAAACATGATTGGTCTGTTGCCCATTCAAAAATATGGAACAAATGGAAATGGCGCACGCATGCAGTACGTACACTCTCCCGACCAAAGAACTCAAATCCCTTATAATATAGTGGATATTGCAAGGGCTTTTCCGATTGATTTTGCGTTTATAGACGGCATATCTGCCATCGATAAGGGCGAGGGTCCGTGGGTAAAAAACATCTCTTACGCAACTTCAGGGGTATTGGTAGCAGGCGATAATGCAGTTGCAGTGGATAGTATAGGAACCGCAATAATGGGGTTTTCACCGGAAACGGCTTACCCCTATCCTCCATTTGTGAATTGCTACAACCACATACAACTCGCAAGCAGTTACGGCCTTGGCTCTAATAATTTAAATGACATTGCCGTTTTGGGAGAAAAGGTAAAAGATGTAATGTATCCTTATACCCCTCCGGAGCAACAGGAAACTACTACAAAATCCTATCATTAAGCCGGAACCAAACAAGCAAGAAATAAAAAATCCGAAGTTCGAAGTACGAAATTCGAAACAAATTCCAAATTCCAAAATTCCAATTAAAAAACCGGGTTTTGAACATTTCCCCAGCTCGTTCCCGAACTCCTGGTTCACAAATGTATTTGAATACCCTCACCGTTTAACCCTGACAGGGTTCCAAACCCTGTCAGGGTTGTTTCATTCATATACTGGTGAAGCATATATACAATCGCTGCTATATCTCTGAAATAAAAATATAATCG
>NZ_CAADGZ010000198.1:0-3983 GCF_900696675.1 uncultured Candidatus Kuenenia sp.
CTTCATCGAAATGGTGAATCTCCTTTCAGGTGTTTTTTGTTATCAATATACCGCCGAATACCTTGGAAATCCTACCATTTCAATCCTATTCCTGCAACAAGGCTTTGCCTTGTTTGCAGGATTTAGGTATCATTAGAATTTGTTTCGTATTTCGAATTTCACCTTATTGTGACAATTCATTTAGAAAAAATCCGTAATTGCGCAAATATTGCGTTTAAAAAAAGAACAAAATTTGTTGTTACACAAATTATAGTATTGTAAACCTAAGTAATAAGACTTTCTTTACTTAGGTATTTTGTAGAAGAAATATTTTCCAATAGCAACACATATCAGCATACCATTCGTTCCAATACATTTTTCAAAATGCAGGGTTATAGTAATAACATTCACTTCGTGGTATTGTATACAATCGCGCAATTTTTGCATAAGAATACTTTTCTAAAACCATTTTTTTTAAGTGTATCTTGTCTGTATGCCATATTATTTTTTATGTTGATTCTCCACTATTTAACAGGCCTTCTCCTGTGGATATACTGCTAAAACTACTGCATACATTATGCAGTTTGTATTATAGAGAGTGCGCTTGGCAAAATAATGGAGAATCATTATTTTATTTTAAATTTGTATTTATCTTCTTATATCTTTGGCAGTTAGCAATGGAATCGTAACATCCGATACGGACTTTTTGGTCTTTTGTTTGCTATCAGTAAAACATCATATTACCGGCGCAAGATAATTGTGATTTACGAATTGCTTTTCAAAGACGCGGAGAGAAACCAATATGGATGCCGTAAGTTCCCTTTGAAGATGGCTAAAAAAAGGCGGCCCAATATCATACTCAACTTGCAAAGACAGAGGAATTGTGCGAAGCGGTGAAAGCTTAAAAAGCAATGTCATTGCATATTTTATTTAAAGGAGGTAGCGATGTTTAAAAGCTTTTTGGTAGTGTTATTTGTATTTTTCAGTCTATTTATTATATCGAAAACAAATTATGCAGATGAGCCTAGGGAACAATATACTGTAAATGTGGATGATGTTCTTCAAATAATCGTACAGGGGCATGAAAGCCTTAGAACAACAGCTCCCGTGACGTCAGATGGAGCTATATCTTTTCCCTATGTTGGTGTCATTTATGTTAAAGGGATGACGCTGCCCGATATCGAAAAGGAACTCACAAAAAGCCTTACTGGTTACATAAAATATCCTGTTGTGTCCGTATCATTGTCAGAGTCTAAAAGCATTAATTATTTTGTGTATGGTGAGGTTAAAAATCCCGGAAGATTTGTACTTGAGGATGATATTACCGTACTAAAGGCCCTTTCGACAGCTGGAGGCATAACTCTGGACGGCCTTTATGGAGGTGTAAAACTCAGACGTAAGCTGAAGGACAATAAGGAATATAAGGAATTCATTATAGACCTTAAAAATACAAAAGAAAGCAGTACGAACATTGATATGCACCTTGAGGCTGGGGATATATTGGTAGTAGAAAAGAGCAGATATTTCTTTGTGTATGGCGAGGTAATGAGACCCGGCAAATTCACACTTGAGGATAATATGACAGTCCTTCGGTCAATTTCCATGGCAGGAGGCTTTGCAAAATATGGTTCTCCTGACAGGGTTAAAATCCTTAGAATAGTCCCTGGCAAACCGGGATATGAAAGCATTAAAGTAGACGTTAAAGGCGCCATGAAAGGAGACGTCGGCAAAGACATCCTATTAGAGCCGGATGATATAGTGGTTGCAGCAGAAGGAATACTTTAGTGTTTTAAATATTTTATTATTTCAGGCTAATGCTTAATTGCATAAGCTGTCGATAATATACTTGTGCCCGAATACCTGTGTCTTCGCTTATTCCAGTGCTTTGTATACTATCGTTTATTATCGCAAATAAAAGCACTCGTTAAGATTACATTATTAATTGCTAAGCACTATGGAGGGAATGTGAATTCAAATTTAAGTACATTGCGGGATTATTTGCGGGTCGTATTCAGACACAAAGCGGTAATTATAACCACATTTATTACTGTTATAATAAGTGTCTTTGTCGGCCTGGAACTCATGACACCTGTTTATGAGGCGCAGGTTAAAATACTTGTTTCTGCACAAAAACAAATTGATTCTCCTTATTATAGAGGTTTTGGTGCTTATGAACAATCCGAAGCATCTCTTACTCAGAGTGAGATTGTAATTTCTAATCCCGTAATCGAACGTGCAGTAAGGGCGCTTAATCTTCACGAGCGCCCGCCTGACTATGAAAAGAATTACTGCTCTTCACTTAAAGCGTACTTGATAGATTTAAGACTTAAGATGTCGAAGTTGAAATCAGATATTGTCTCATCCGAAAATGAGTCCCTATCTTATAGTGATTTGAATGATAATCGACAAATCAGAATATTGCATACCAAAGGTGAGCTGGCAAATCCTTCCGGTAACATACATGAACAGCCATATGCATTCCGTAAGGCGGTTGAAAGACTCAAAAGAAATATCATTGCAGAACCAATAAGGGGCACCTTGTTATTTACAATACACGCTACCGATTTCAACCCGCAATCTGCAGCTATGATTGCCAACGTAGTAAGCCGCTCGTATATTATCTTTGATCTTGAACAACAATTGGCAGAACTTCAGCTAAAATATGGGGAAAAACAGCCAATTGTTGTACAATTAAGAGAAAATATTGAAAAGTTGACCCAAAACCTTACTGGTGCAACGCTTCCTGATATAGAGGCAATAGGCCCGGCAAGCGTCAAAATTATTGAACAGGCCCTGGTACCTCTTCGCTCAACGAGTGATAAGAAAAAAATATCCATTGTCCTCGCCTTCTTTATGAGCATATTCCTGGGAATTATGTTCGCCTTTGGACTGGAATATATTGACCATACATTCAAATCGCCGCGAGATGTTGAGACATTCTTGAATTTGCCACTTTTAGGCGCTATTCCAAAAAAATGGTTTAGAAATAAATCATTGCTCCGCAACACTAAAAAAGCAACTGTTTTGAATTCGTCCTATCATGACCTCTCTGACCAGATATATCTATTGATGAAAGATAAAAAGCTAAAGGCTCTTTTGATAACCGCCGTCTCTCATTTGGAAGGTTCTACCACCATAGTTGCAAACATCGGCCTTTCCCTTGCGAGAGAAGGCCATAAGGTACTGGTTATTGATGCGAACCTGAAATCCCCGGAAATACACGAAATGTTTAAGATTCCGAATAAATCCGGCCTTACGCACGTACTCGAAGGAAAAATTGCACTGGAAGAGGCTATCAAAGAGATAGATTGCAACCTGTCGGTATTAACTGCCGGCAACACAACACTTAACCCCACGCTCCTTTTTGATTCCACACGTATGGCCAATACCATAAAAGAAGCTAAAGGAAAATATGGGTTTGTCTTTGTTGACTATGCGAATTTAAGAAATTCTCACGATGCGGATATACTGAGTTCTTCATTAGATGGAACAGTCCTGGTAGTAAATGAAAGCAAGACCAAACATCCCGTAATAAAGGCGTTAATTGCACCTCTGGTACAAAAAAAGGCCAATATAATTGGCGCCATTTTAAATAATCGCACCTTTGTTATACCAAGGATACTTTATAAGAGGCTGTAGAGGGGACGCTATAGTATTGGCACAAAATACCTATACTATACCTAAGCTGGCATAGCCGGAACTAAACAAGCATGAGATAAAAGATAAGAAACACGAAGCACGAATTCCCCCACCAAAGAGGGAAAATGCCCCCCCGCTGGCGGGGGCGCAGGGGGTGGTTGTCCCCCTTTGGAGCTGGGGATGACCCATATTTTTTGCTGGACACCGTGTTAACCGTATGTTACACTGTGTACATGCTTAGAGTAGGAGGTCGAATATTTTCAGATGATGTAATAAAGCGTTTATCAGAAACTATCCAAAAGGAACCGTGCCTATCGCGTCGTAAACTGTCGCGTCTGGTATGCGAATGGATGGACTGGAGGAAT
>NZ_CAADGZ010000199.1:0-3972 GCF_900696675.1 uncultured Candidatus Kuenenia sp.
TATTGATAGGGCCTGGTGGCACGAGCAAACGGGTTTGCCAGTGCCATTCTTATAAAACTCACATTTTGTGTAACAATTTAGTTTTTTGAAAAAGTAGGGGCGAAGCATTTGCCAGTTTAGGTATGAACGCATTTATGACAATTTATATCAAATGCTTCGCCCCTACTTTAATTTAACCTTCATTTTTTAACGGGAGCACGAATATGTCACTTAGCACAATATTAATCGGAGCTCTGATTCTGATCATTTTGGGTGTAATCCCAACATGGCCATATAGCCGGTCGTGGGGTTATAAACCCGGCTTTGTTTTTGGGATAGTGCTGATTATCGTACTGATCCTGATCTTGTTGGGCAGGAGCTAATCGCAAGAGGAGATTGAAAATAAGACGGTGAATCCTGGAAAAACTATCACCAAGTGGCTGTGAAAGGCCACGCTTTGTAACGACCATTTTAAAGAAAGGAATATCCTATGGAAACGAAAGACGCGTATAAGCAAAAGATGGAGAAGCAACTGCAAGAGTCGAAAGCTCAGATTGACCTATTAGCTGCGAAGGCCGAGAACGCAGAGGCAGACGTGAAGCTCAGGTATGCCCAGGAACTCGATAAATTGCGCGACAAACAGCGTATCGCTTCTGAAAAGCTGAAGGCGGTGGAGGAAGCCGGTGATGATGCGTGGGAGAAGGTCAAAGATACCACGGACAAGGTTTTGGATGATCTTCAGGCTGGTGTAGCCCACGTAGTTTCCTATTTCAAGTAAAGTAATGGTCGCGCGTAGGGCTTAGTTTATAAGGTTGGGTCGGGGAACTAAACCCAACATACATGGTTGAAGTATAAGTTTCCTGAATAAACAATCTGAAAAATCTACATCGACGTACAATTCAGAAAGGAGGAAAAGAAAGATGAAGGCAATTGATTATTTGAAATATTTGAAAGGAGGGCATTTTAAGAAAAAGATATTACTTATTGCAATTGTTCTGGGGATGACGACCGTTCTGGTACAATGTGATTTGGTTTATCATTCTCAAAGATGGCCTGAAAACGAAAGGAAAACCGAGGATCGAATGTTTTTGCTTCAGCAGACGATTGGCAATGGGTTGGGATCTGGTGAATTAACCCCTAACGAGGCGCAGACTTTTCTGATAAAACTTGATAATCTCCGCAGGGACTATACGGTGCTGAGAGAAAGAAAGACCACGCAGAAGGAATGGGATCCCATTATCACGAAACTGGAAGAGCTGGATGGGGAAATCAAGAAGGTGCGTGCCTATCCTTCAAGAATCGATGAGACACAATTCTCGGATCGAATGTTTTTGCTTCAACAGACGATTGGCAATGGGTTGGGATCTGGTGAATTAACCCCTAACGAATCTCAGGCTTTTCTGACAAAACTTGATAATCTCCGAAGGGATTATACGGTGCTGAGGGAAAGAAAGACCACGCAGAAGGAATGGGATCCCCTTATCGCGACACTGAACGAGCTGGAAGAGGAGGTCAAGAAGGTGCGTGCCTATCCTTCAAGAATAGATGAGACAAGGCTTGAGGATTGGATGATCGTGCTCCAGAGGAAGATTGACGATGGGATGCTGATCGGAAGATTGCCGCGTGTCCGGGGAAGGGAATTCCAATTGAGATTAGATGAAGTCCGAAGGGAATTTTTGCAACGGATAAAAGACCAACCCCTTACCTCCGATGAAAAAGGCGAAATTTCAGGACGCCTTGATACACTTGAAAGTGATATAAACAATTTTTGGTAAAATCGTAGCCCATGAGTTAGGGAAATCCCGGCAGATTCCCGTTTATATGGTTTGTATTTAATAAAGGAGATATAAATGATGAAATTTGGTAAGAATGTAATGGTAGCGTTAGCAATAAGCGCTTTGCTTGCAGGGTTGGCCGGCTGCCAGAAAAAAGAGGGTTCGGTGGAGAGCGCAGGCAAGGAATTGGATAAGGCCTTAGAAAAAGCCGGGCAACAGGTCGAAAAGGCTGGTGAGAAAATTCAGGACGCTGCAAAATAATACTACAAATGCGTTTTGGATAATTGAAAACGTGAGGTTATAAGGTTAAGCGGTTGAGAAGTTGGGAGTGTATATATTAAATCCCAACTTCTCTCCTTTCATTATTTTCATGAAAGGAAAGGAAACGAAAATGAAAATGAAAAGTTTTATTGCAAGTCTTATATTTATAGTAATATTTGTTTTGAGCGGAAACGTTTTTTCTGAAGAAAATAAACGAGCCGAGATCCGAGAGCCAGCCGAAGTTGCTAAGGACAACAGCCTGGAAAAACAAGACAATGAAAAGGTTCAGAAGGTAAAATATGTAATAGATTTTTCGAATTATTCAGGCGGTACTGTCCGTAAATGGTTGGAATCGAAGGGGCTTTATTGTGAGGGTGCCGCTAAGTATCATCCGGAAATCGGATTATCTATTCAGGATGGAATGTTGTTTATTAAAACAAAGCAACCCGTCAGAGGTTTTCTTGTTTTTAAGGATATCATTATTCCGGAAGTTTCTAAAGTGCGCATTGAATGGGGAATTATTAAATACCCGAAGGATGCTAACTTTGAGAGCGGAAATAGGAATCAGGCTTTGGGTTTATATATATTTTTTGGTCCAGAAAAATTGTCCAGTGGGTATTTTATGATACCGGATTTACCTTATTTCATAAGCCTGTTTCTCGGAGAAGCTGACGAAATTAACATACCTTACAAAGGGAGATATTTTCACTCCGGTGGGCGTTTTGTTTGTGTAGGAAACCCGGAACCTGAAGAAACGGTAATTTCAGAGTTTGAATTGACGAGTGCGTTTCAAACATATTACGAAAAAGAGGCTCCCGCAATAACTGCTTTATGTCTTGAGGTTGACACTACTACAACGGAGGGTGGAGGAAAAGCCGAGGCTTATATTAAACGCATTGAATTCCTCGAATAAACAACATGCGCGAGACTATACATTGACTGCGAGAAAACAGAAAAGATCGCTGTGTAAATAGAGGATGTTGTCTCAAACAAGTGTACTCCCAATAAAACGCCAGACAGAAAAACTAATGGTGCGCTGCACCAGAAAGGACGTAAAAGTATGAAAAAGATTGAATTTGTGGTAGCAATATTTGTCCCTCTGCTTTTATGGTCTTATAGAGGGACACTTCCCATATTTTTTGACATGCACTTTAAGGTGTGATATTTTCCTCTGTATGCCCTGTATGCCAAAAAATAGCAAGAGTATGCGCAAGGAAAAAGAATCGGGTGTAAATTAAATATGGGAAGTGTCCCTCTATTTCGACCTATGAATGAAGTTTACTTGTGAATTATAAATCTACCGTTAAAGGGGCGAACTTCACGTGTTACCTGTTCGAATAAGGCATCTTCGGCAATATCCATATCATACCGGCTTTGCAGGTTCATCCAATAGCGCGGGCTTTGACCAAAATAGCGCCCTAAACGCAAGGCAAGCTCTGCAGTTACCGGACGTTTGCTATGTACCACATGATTGATCCTCATGGCAGGCACACCTAAATCCTGTGATAGCCGGTATTGTGATATTTTTAATTCATCGAGTAATTCTTTCAGATATACCCCAGGGTGAACTGGAGTAATACGACGTTTAGCCATTATGTAACCTCCTTAATGATAATCAACAATTTCGACCTCTTCTGCGTTACCATTACGCCACTCAAAACAAATACGCCATCTATCATTGATTCGAATGCTATACTGCTCCTTACGTTCGCCCTTTAACGCCTCAAACCGGTTTGATGGTGGCAGGTGCAAATCTTTAAGATGGATGGCTGCATCAATCGCATTGAGCTTTGCAAATGCGCGCATTTGCATATCACGAGGAAACCTTCGTACTACTATCCATCAATTTCTTGTTTTTTATGCGTGTTTTTCATGCCGCCATTTCCGTAAGTGCTTTAATATCAAGGGCTGAAGCGGTCATCAGTGAACAAGAGAACTTCTGGCCTTTCTCCGTCAA
>NZ_CAADGZ010000200.1:0-3844 GCF_900696675.1 uncultured Candidatus Kuenenia sp.
AAAGCTGTAGATTTTGCAGTTAGTGTCATTGATATTGCTGAAATAATGAATACAAATCGGAATCATTACAGGCTTATAGAACAATTGGAATCATCTGTAACATCAATTTCCGCAAACATTGCCGAAGGCAAAGGGCGTAATTCTAAAAAAGAATTTATCCAATACCTGTACATCGCACGTGGGTCACTATTTGAAACAATTACTTTTCTAACTATATTTTACAAAAATAAATGGATTTCCAGTTCAAACCTTAATGATTTACGAATAGCAGGAGATACAATCGGTAAGCAGCTTTCAAGTCTTATAAATGCAATAAAGAAAACTATTTAGCTGATAGCTGATGGCTGATGGCTGATTTTAGATGTAAAACCCATGAGCCAAGAGCCATAACCTATGAGCCATCAGCCATGAACCATGAACCATGAACCATGAGCCATCACCCATGAGCCATTGCCCATGAGCCATTCTAAACTTAAAATAGCTGTTCTCGGTACCCGTGGATTTCCGCATATACAGGGTGGCGTGGAGACACATTGCGAAAATCTCTATCCTCAATTGGTTGAAAAAGGTTGTGAGGTAATAGTTTTTACCAGAAAACCCTACGTGGATTTAAAGATTACTAAATACAAAGGGGTAGCGTTAATCCCTTTGCCATGCCTAAAGAACAAATTCCTTGAGACATTTTTACATACCTTTATCGGAATTTTTGCCGCCAAAAAGTTTTCTCCTGATATCCTGCATATCCATGCAATAGGGCCATCCTTGTTCATACCACTCGCCAGGCTTTTTGGACTAAAAGTAATTATGACACATCATGGGCCTGATTATCAAAGAAAGAAGTGGGGGATACTGGCAAAGGGTATTCTGAAACTCGGCGAGCTTGCAGGCAGTAAATGGGCTAATGGCATAATCACTATTTCTCAAACAATAGCGGACCATATTCATGCTAGGTACAAGAGAAGCTCAACAATAATACCCAACGGTGTGGTGTTGCCAGCAATTCTACCGGGTAACAATACTCTGAGAAAGTATGCCCTCGCAAAAGAGAAATATATCCTGGCGGTAGGGCGCTTCGTGCCTGAAAAAGGGTTTCACGATCTGATTGTCGCCTTTAATAAACTGACAACTGCTAACTCACGCCTTCTAACAGAAAAGTGGAAACTGGTTATCGTGGGCAGGGCTGATCATGAAGATAAATATAGCCTGGATTTAAAAAATAAGGCGAGTCAAAGTAGTAATATTATATTAACAGGATTCCTCACCGGTGAACCGCTGCGGGAGCTTTATAGCCACGCAGGGCTTTTTGTATTACCTTCTTATTATGAGGGTTTACCGATAGTTTTGCTTGAGGCGATGAGTTACGGACTTTCCTGTATTGCTTCCGATATTCCTGCGAACAGAGAAGTATGGTTGGAAAGCGACAGGTTTTTTAAGCCTGGAGATGCTGATGCTATTGCATTGAAGATACAAGGGTTTATTCAAAGGTCATTAAACGAAGAACAAAGGAAGAAACAGATAAATACTATTGCCGAAAAATATAATTGGGAAAAGATAGCGGAAAAGACTTTAGATGTATATAAGGGCATGCTTTGATGTTGAAAGTTTGCAGTCTGAATGGTTATAGTTTTCAGCAAACTTTTGCGATATGTAACTGACAAATACTGATAGAACTATAGAATGATTTTAGTTAGTGTCGGTTGGGTTAAGGAGTGAAAAACCAAACAACTTAATACGGTAAGAGATAATACGATATCGCAGGTCGTAAATGAAAGGACAACTTTATTCTCTTGTGATGGCGAATGGGAGAGTGTGTAGTTGGGTTAAGTTTTATGCAAAAGTGGGACATGAAAAATCTAAATCGTTGGATTTTGCTTCCGCAACCCAACGAAACTAAAGTACCTGCTGTTGTTCCAAGTTTTTGCGAATAAATTTATTGTTTGTGTTGGGAAATAAAATTGAAATACGATTGAAATACAAGGTTTTCACGGTGGAAGAATTTGAGGGACTACTATACAAAAAAGAGGAATAGTGGAGAGGGCACTCCAAAACGGCAGTTTTGAAATATTGACACAGGCAAAATCCATGAATGAGGGTTTCCAAATCCACCATGCTTTTGGCAATCTAAAAACGTGGCTCAATGGTACTCATTAGGGAGTCGATTAGAAGTATTCGCCGGTCTATCTTGGCGAATTCATCTTTCGCTTCAACCGCAGGAAAATACCGATGGCCGCTTTCCAAAACAATCCTGGGGATCGCTACGTGTAAAGTCCTCACAAACATTAGCGGACCTGGACCAGCCTTAGCCAAATGCATAAGCATATTTGCTTATATATATTATTTATAGCAATAAAAAGTATTTTTAGGAGGTATAAAAATGATATCCCATAAATATAAATGCATATTTATACATATTCCAAAGTGTGCAGGTACCAGCATCGAAAGTGCCTTGGGTCATTTTGACAATTATTCTAGAAGAACAGAGCAAGATCATAGAAGCATTAGGATGATTGAAAAGCCGTTTTTTACACATAATATATTTACGTCTAAAGGAAATCTCTTTCAAGTAGCAAGAAGGATTCACTATGGACTCCGTAAACACGTCAACCCAAATAACAATCTTACTGTTTCAAAAGAGCAATATAATAGCTATTTTAAGTTTACCTTTGTACGCAACCCTTGGGCGCGAGCATATTCGTGGTATAAAAATGTTATGCGAGATGAAAACCATAAAAAGAATTTGGGAATTACTAAAGACATAACATTTAATGAGTTTCTTCGCCGGTACGTGGGAAAAGGAGTATTGAGACGGCAGACTTGTTGGATAAAAGATTACAGCGGCTCGATTCCTCTCGATTATATTGGCCGTTTTGAGAACCTTTTAAATGATTTCCGGGAAGCTTGCAAACTTATGGGAATTGAACCAAGTATGCTTCCCCATAAAGTAAAAGGTTCAAGTGAGGATTATCGGGGAAAATACGAAAAGGAATCAATCGACATTATAAAAGAAATATATAATGAGGAGATCGCACTTTTTAAATATTCTTTCGGTGAATAACACGCTGTCTAACACTTTCCTGATGGATAAAAAAAATAATGCCTAAATTCTGCAAACGATTTTCGCATTGCGAAAATCGTTTGCAGAATTTAGGGTATATTTATTTTTGTGGATATGTTTCTTAAAAATAGTTTTATAATTTTATTAAATTTTTTCAAGAATTGTCGATATTCATAACAGCTAACGAGGTAAAACTTCAGACCAATAAAAGTGTTTTGGAACCACAGATTTCGCAGGTTACACAGACAAAATATACAAATAATATATAAAAATTAATATTACAAAATCTGTGCTAATTGCGAAAGCTGCAGTTGTTGTAGTTACATTTAAAAAAACTGGGCTCATTTGTAGAGATAAATCGTAAATAAAGATTTTTAAGTGAGAAAGGAGGAATCGCCAAATCTAAATATTAAGTTTTATGTTTGCTAACTCCTGATAAGAGATAGCAGACGTGAAAAAGGCAAACCAATCGTGAGGTTGGGACGCAAAGCCATGGGGCTTCGGAATTACCGAAGCATGCCAGGTCGCCATGTTTGTTGATTAAACAATTAATCTCTTATTAGGAGAAATAGCGATGAAGTCAAAGATTAGCATCGTAGTAAGCATATTAGTTATTGCCCATATTGTTCTTTTCGCTGAAAAGAATTTTGCGGAAGAAGGAACATATCAAAATATTTATGGCATACTCTGGAATGATAAACCATCTGAGGACATTAACTATGCAAGGCAGATGGGGTATGATTCTATTGCTATAAATCCATCCTCAGAAGTTAAAGACTATCATAATAA
>NZ_CAADGZ010000201.1:0-3822 GCF_900696675.1 uncultured Candidatus Kuenenia sp.
TTGACGGAGAAAGGCCAGAAGTTCTCTTGTTCACTGATGACCGCTTCAGCCCTTGATATTAAAGCACTTACGGAAATGGCGGCATGAAAAACACGCATAAAAAACAAGAAATTGATGGATAGTAGTACGGATAATGAATACCTATGCAGTTATAGTTTCACCATAAACAAATATTTATGGAAAGATAGCTTTGTTAGCAATGCTTTTACTGAACCAAATTTTTACTCTGGTCATCTTTACATTGGGTGTACAAGTAAAGCATTTTATTATTATCCTAATGTTTCAAGTTTAGATTTGCCAAACGAGTATCCAAAAACAAATTATAGGTCGATAAATAGCAGTAAAAAAGGAACTGTGCGTGTTTTAGAACAATCTAATGGAATCGATGTCTTATCTTGTGGAAACAGGATTATTTTTTCACCTCATCCTTTTAATAAAAAAAACATATTAGAAGTATTAACGGAAGGTTCTGTTGTTAACCGACCAGCAATATTTATGCATAGTACACCTTTTAAAGTATCTTATTATTTTACATGTGCTGATGGTAAATTATATAAAGCAGTATGCACATCGTTTAGCATGCAACAGTCGTGGGCTTTTAAAACAAATGGACCTCTTATTAGCAGCCCTGTTATTAAAAAAGACGATAAAGGGCATGAAACCGTATTCTTTGGTTCGGAAGATTCATTCTTTTATGCTGTTAGTGGGGATGGGGAATTGAAGTGGAAGCATAAGTCAGACGGACCAATAAGGGGACAATGTTTTTTGTATAAAGATAAAATATTCTTTGCCTCATCGGATAGGAAGATTTATTGTGTCAGTCCTGAAACTGGTGAATGTCTTGGAGTATATGAAGTTGATAAAGATATTTACGACATGAAGGCATCCGACAACGAAGTGTATTTATCTTTACCTGGTGAATTGCGTGCGTTGAGGATTGCAACGTTATAAGAGACACCCTTAATAAACGTTTTTTTAAGAAAGGTGGATATTTAATGGATAAAACAATAAATATAGACAACATAAAACCCGAAGAATTCAAAGATTTTATCGAAAAAATAGCCGGAGTAGGTGGTTCAAAATTGATTTCCCAGCAAGGCTATAAATATGTCGATAATGTTGAATTCTGGAAATGGATGAAAAATTCTTACCCAAAGGTATTTAATGAAGGTTTGTCGAATTGGCTAAACAGGCACCCGATGTATGGGGAAAAGTTGATTCAGGGGAAAGGAGCTGAATGGGATTATATTCGAATGTTTAATAACAATCCTCAGAACCAGAGTTTTCATATACCATTTGATAAATGGAAGACAGCAAAATTATCAAAGGATGTAACAGGGAAAGCGGATGCCTACATACGCCATTTAGCCTCTGGCTCTGAGATGCCCGTACAGGTAAAAACCGCTACGACAGATAATTCTATCAAAAGTGTTTTAAGAACATTAGAAGATAAATATCCAGGTCATAAAATTGTTGCCAATGAAAAACTTGCCGTGGAAGCGCGAAAGGTTGGAGTTGCTAATCCAATTGCTCATATTTCTGATAAGCAACTTGCAAAAGCTACCCAAGATCGTGTTGGTATGGCAAAATCTGGAGCCGTATCGGCAGGGTATACAATTGCTGGAGTAGCAAAAGAAATTGGATATGGCGCAGTTGTCGGTACAGTTATTCAAGCCTCTATAAGTATGTTTACAAATTATAGGCAATGGAAAAATGGGGAAATTACCCGTGATGAATTCAGAAATGCAATTCTAAAAGATTCGGCTTACGGAGCAACGACCGGGGGCGCTATTGCAGGAATAAATGTTGTTATACAATCAATTGCGATACCTGCCGGAATTGGCGCTCCGATAACATTACCCGTTTTGATATTGGCAGGATATGGGTTGGATAAACTTATAGCTCCGGCATTTGGAAGAGGGGCTTATAAAGAGGTATTACAAGATATTTCGTTATGTACCGACGTGCAAGATGCATTTGTTAAATTTGTCGTAAATAGTTACGGGTGTCAAAGGTATTTTATGGATTGGTTAAGAGAAATGGGTGAGTCACATAAAATATATAAACAGTTGGAAGATGCAAACATAGCGTGTAATGATGAAATGAAGAATATTTGCTCAAAATTAGTAGAATAGTTTTGTTTTTAGAGAAAGTATTATACAGCGATTATTCAAATTTTATATAGGACATCATATAAAAATATGACAATGATACAAGAAGGGCTGGTCGGTGTTTTTGATATTCTCGGTTATCAGAACATTATTGATAACAACGAGATTGAAGATGTCTCAAAAATCGTGTTAGAAATACTAACAAAGCTACCTAGTGCCGCTAAAGACACTCTTACTCGTTTAATCTCAGACGAAGAGAGTCGCAACTTCTTTATTAAAGAAAAGGAAAATCTCAAATCGTTAATTATCTCCGATACGATCCTTCTATCGCTTTCGGTCGACCCGAAAGCATTACATGGAAACAAGATGTCGAACTGGGCTATTTTCCTTCTTCATGCGGCAATGCTTCTACGTTTAGCTTTTGATAAAGGGTTACCATTAAGAGGGTCAATAGATTCAGGTAATTTCTTTATATTGGATAACTGCTTTGCTGGTAAACCTATAGTTAATGCATATAGGCTTGCCAATCAACTTCAATTTTCGGGGTGTGCATTAACACCAAAAGTAGAAAAGGAATTTAAAAATGATTTAAACCGGTCTCAAGATGCAATTCGCTGTCTGTTTTTTCCCTATCTGTTACCACTTAAAAACAACGAAGAAATGAAATTATCATTAGTAAATTGGTTGAACCCATTTGATAGCTGGAAAGAAGTTCCAGATGATATCTGCCAATATGTTGTGAAAGCATTTCATGCTCATAATAAAGATGTTAGCCAAAAGGATATTCAAAAACTTATAAATACAGAAATAATTATGAGGTATTCCATAAGTAAAAGTTGGATAGTTTAAGGTCTTACCTGAGGGGTCAAATCTTTATGGAGAATCAGGGGACTTGGGGTCGCATCTTAAATATTAAGTCAGGTTGGATAATGTACGAAACCCAACATTCTTTGAAAGGAATTAGGGGACACTTCCCATATTTCTTGTTTGATCTGGTGGATAAATATGGGAAGTGTCTCTATATTTTCCCCGCTCAATTATGTCCGTTGGACATTCTCATTCATAGGAGGAGATTTTATTATGAGTCCTGGAGTCATCTGTGAGGATTGTAAAGAGACCCGTGAAGAATCAATTATTTCTCTGAATGTTTCTCCATGTCCTAACTGTGGATCAAAGAAAATAGTAGTACACGTAAAAATACAAGAAAAAGTTAAACCCCGGGAGAAACACAAAGTCAAAACTATGGAAAAAGATGGAAATAGAAGTAAGCTTGCTTTTGAAGTTGTAAAGGGCGACGATCTTCATAAGAAGTCTGGGAAGTGGTATAATAAAGAGCGAATTATTGATAAAAAAAATTATAGGTACAAAGAAACTGTACGCGACCCTGAGACTGGAAAAATTATCCATCATTGTGAGGAACCGCTAAATAAACATATTGGGCATGGTTCGGCCAAGGTAAAAATCCTAAAAGAAAAATGTGATAGAAAACAAAAAGCTTCTGAGGGAAAAAGCACCTGAGGGGCTGCACCCCATAAGCGCTAACTTGTTTTATTGACAAATTTTATTCATCATGGTATTTTTATGTTAATTATCCCGCTAATCACTCTATAGGAGGATAAAGCCATGATGAGAGAAGATTGGGATCTTCTAAGAACTTTCTTCCCAAACGATTGGAAAAGTTTAGCCGTTGATACAAATGCTTTAAAAGGCT
>NZ_CAADGZ010000202.1:0-3793 GCF_900696675.1 uncultured Candidatus Kuenenia sp.
GTTATCATTACAGGAAGTTCTTAAGTGCTGGAATGACATTGCTTGTTCTTTAGCAGAAAATACAAGAATCCGAAAAACACAGATATCAAAATACTTCGAGCATACCTAAAACAAGTTAGCGCTTATGACCCCTAGCCCCTCCCAAGAGGGGAATACAAAAAGTC
Organism: uncultured Candidatus Kuenenia sp.; assembly: GCF_900696675.1. NCBI lineage: Bacteria > Pseudomonadati > Planctomycetota > Candidatus Brocadiia > Candidatus Brocadiales > Candidatus Brocadiaceae > Candidatus Kuenenia > uncultured Candidatus Kuenenia sp. The sequence goes on from NZ_CAADGZ010000202.1 coordinate 165, forward strand.
CCCTCTTGGGGATTTAGGAGTGGGTGAACTGTTACGGTGGTTTGATAAATTATGCTGAATAGTTAACGTCAGTTAAGAATATGCAAATAGAAAGAAATAATTCAGGAGGACATAAAAATGAGTACTGATATTAAAGAAAAACTTGAAATACCTGATACGCTAAGAAATATTTATACGGAGATGGAAGTTTCTCCAATAGGGCTTTTAAAGAACTATGCTTTAAACCTTATTTTAAATAAAATTAATAAATATGAAGCAGAAAACGCATTCTTTGAGAAAAAGTATGATTGCAAATACGAAGAATTCAAACATAAAGTCGAATCTATGGAAAAAGAAGAGAATTTTGAATGGGAAGACGATTTGATGGATTGGGAATTTGCGTTTGAAAATTTTAGATATTGGCAAAAAAAAGCCCATGAGATAAAAGGCGAATGAAGGAAATACTCGACAAATATAAAGATATTATTAAAAAATATGAAATCCTTGTTTGGGACAGCGAACCACTGGCGTATCGTTTTAAGGCAATAATTACGTTTATGGATGATTCAAGACTTCTGATAAAGGATTATACCTTTCCCCACGGACGCAAATACTCTTTTCACTGGCAAGACAGAAATAGTCATTTAATAATTCGCTGGGACAATGCAATGCACTGGAAAGACATAGATACTTTTCCACATCACAAACATGAAAAGGCCTCCATATCTTCCTCAAAAGAAGTAACGCTGGAAGATATTTTGAACCATATTTATGAGATTTTGAATGATGGACACTGATCAAAAATTATCAATTACTCATATAGATACCCATGATAAAGCCGGTGGTACTGCAAAACAGGAAATACGTATTAAATTAAATATTAAAAGAGTGGTATACGAAAATATTTGCATTATTACGGATTGCAGAACCGAGGCTTTTCCAAAATGAGAACAGGGTCGATTTAAATTCCCCTCTGGTAGTCAAAGATAAAAAAACGGAAATAGTTACAATGTCGAATTACAAAAAATCGGGAATGCTTCCCACTTCAATAGCCAATAAGACTGGAAAATGTAATGAATGCATCAATAATAATACCAACACGCAATCGTTCAAAGTGGCTAACTTCCGCAATTCAATCTTTCGCAGAACAAGACTTTCCATCCTCTCAATATGAAATCATTGTAGTGGATAACGGCTCAACAGACAACACAGGGGAGATAACAGAACGAGCTGCATTATTAAATAAAAACAATATCAGATATATATATGAGCCAGAACCAGGGCTCCTATCCGGCAGGCATCGAGGAATGTCGGAAGCAAAGGGAGAAATACTTGTCTTTGTCGATGATGATATTGAGGCGGTCAACGGGTGGTTATCGGCAATAATGGCGGAACTCAAAGATGAGTCAGTTCACATGGTTGGAGGTCCCAGTCTTCCCATGTATGAAGTTGACCCTCCCCAATGGGTCGAGAAATATTATTCATGGAAAGATGATCAATTAACATGCGGCTCACTGAGTCTACTAAATAAGGGAAAAGAAAGATTGGAAATAGATCCCGTATTTGTCTGGGGATTGAATTTTGCAATAAGAAAGAAAACGCTTTTTGATTTAGGGGGTTTTCATCCGGATAATATACCAAAATCCCTACAACACTTTCAGGGCGATGGAGAAACCGGGCTGGCCCTGAAAATGAAAGGAAAAGGACTCAAGGCGGTCTACGCCCCTGGCGCAAAAGTATATCACCACATTCCACGGGAAAGACTCACCGTAGCCTATTTTGAAAAACGATTCTTTTATCAGGGTGTTTGTGATTCATATACACAAATAAGAAAAAATAAAGGGCTGTCAAATATAAAAATCCCTAACTACCAGATATTCGATCAATTCTTACCAAACGTCCCTGCTTATGATCAATATAAACAAATTATCTATAAGCGGATTCATAATGCTTACGTTGATGGGTTTCTTTTCCATCAGGAGGCAGTACAAAAAAGTAAGACGCTTTTGAAATGGGTCTTGAAGGAAGACTATTTTGATTACCGACTCCCTGAGTTAAACCTACAAGAGCAACAACAAATTCAAGAGGTGAGTGATCGTATCCAAAAACGCTCCACACACCTACAATGGCCACGGACTACGGCTCAGGATATGTTCAAGGATGCCTTTAACCTTATTAATTCTGACGACATGGTTACCGCTCTATCTAAATTAGATACCATGGTACATCAATATCCAAACATGCCGAAAGTGCATCTAACCCGTGCTTTGTGTCTGTCTGCACTTGACCGCCCACGGGAAGCAGTACGTGCTGCCATTGCTGAATTAACTATTCAGCACGATAATAAACAGGCAGTAGATATATTATTGAAAAATCAACAGGTGTTATTAGAAGAACTGAAGACTGCACCCCAAGCGGCAGTTCGGCTTGTTGAACGTATACTAAAGTCCAGACTTAACCGGGTTTGATTAAACGTATTAAATAATCGGTCAATAACGTGTAATAAATACGTTGTATATTTTGTGTTTAATTTCATAATATTCTTTAAAAATACCCGGAGAGGATAAAATGCAAACAAATATATTGACAGATGAACAGTATAAAATGCTTTCCCGAAAATTGATTAATAGTATAGAAAGGCATTTTAAGATAACTCCGTTAAATACTTTAAAACACTATAAATATATATTGAGAAAACCTATTTATATTACGATTGAAATGGAAAAGGACATTTTTATAGCATCCTTAGATGATATAGAGGCATTTGCTTATGCTGATACAGAATTTGAAGCAATTAATCGGTTGTGTGAAGAAATAATCAATATCTATGAAGATTTACAGGCGGACAGAGACAATTTAGGTAAATTCCCTAAAAAATGGTTAACCTTCTTAGAGGAGGTTATTGTAAAAAGTGAAGAAAAATGAAGTAGAAAGGTTATTCAAAAAACTGGAATTGAAGACGCGGTCTACGGGACATAATTATGGGTGGTTGACTGTAAATGAGAAGAAGATATTAAGAGTTCATTACTCTCATGGGAAAGGGGACATTCCCGATAAAATTGTATCTAAGATTAGAGGGCAGTTAAAACTATCTTTAAAGGATTTCAAAGACTTAATTGATTGTTCATTGAATTACAACAATTACATCAACATTTTAAAACAAAAGGGAATCATTGATTGATAAAATGGGTGAATGAGTATCTAAATTATATTACAACCGAGTTTAAAATAGAAAGACAGTTGCGACAAGGAGCATTCCCGATTTTTTGTAACCGTTTGTGTGATTGGGGCAAAACAACGCTTCAAGGGATATGGTTTGAACAGGAGCATTTCAGATTTTTGGCTAACTAACTGTACATTGTACCACAAACATCCTGCTTGTGGTATTTTACCCTCAAGCTGGAAACTTGAGTTACTATTCTTCCCCTCCCCCGCTAATGGCATTTTTACAAAAAATCGGGAATGCTCCCGTTGCAACATAGCGCAGCAAAGCCGTAACCAAAAAGAGTTTAACCACAAAGGACCTAGCGCGGCCTTTGGCCGCAACCAAAAAGGTGATTTTTAGTTTATTATAAAGTATAGTAGTATCCTCGTAAATAGTAATCAGACAATTTGGAGGACACTACTTATGAATAAGTTGATGGAATTAT
>NZ_CAADGZ010000203.1:0-3669 GCF_900696675.1 uncultured Candidatus Kuenenia sp.
ATAATTCCATCAACTTATTCATAAGTAGTGTCCTCCAAATTGTCTGATTACTATTTACGAGGATACTACTATACTTTATAATAAACTAAAAATCACCTTTTTGGTTGCGGCCAAAGGCCGCGCTAGGTAATCTGTGGTTCCTCTTTTATACTTCGTAAAATTATGCACCTGTTAAAGGGAGTTTCCCGAAAAGATTAAGTACCTGAGGCATTATGTCAATTCCGGTAATAATCCCCAGGCCTCCACATGTACAATCCCGCTCATTAAACGCAGCGACCTTGTCTACCCGAACACCGGTTCCGCGAAAAATGATGGGGATTGGATCACCCGAATGGCTTTTCAATGCACACGGGGTTGAATGATCTCCGGTTATTATTAATAATGTATTTTCCGATGTCTCATGAAAAAGCCTCGCCGCGTGGTCGATCTTTTCGATAAATTCTTTTTTACCCCTGAAATTTCCATCTTCTCCGAAAGAATCTGCGGCTTTTACATGTACAAAAACAAAATCGTACTTCTTCAGGTTGCTGATTGCCGCCCTGAATTTAGCTTCAATATCGGTGTCCGGCAGGCCTGTTGCGCCGGGGACGTCAATAACGTCCATTCCCAGGTAAGCGGCAACTCCCTTATACAACCCACCTCCTGCGATACAACATCCTGAGAAAGCATAACGTTCTTTAAAGCAGGGAACCTCTTTGTATTGTCCTGCGCCACGCACTAACAGATAGTTTGCCAACAATTCTCCTTTTTTTCGTCTTTCTTCGTTTAAAGGGTGTTTTTGGAGAATTTCCCATGCCTTTTTCAAAAAAGCATTCAATATTCGTGCGGTATGCCTTGCTTCAATAGACTTATCTAAAGGGGTAACTTCCCTTACAGGGACGTCCGGTTTGTGCGGATCGGCATCAATAATGGCACTAGAAAGGCCTTTCCCCCTCATTATTATAGCCGCGCGGTGACCAGTTCCCGGTTTGACGAAAAATGTAACGCCGTCGATTTCTATGCCATCCAGCGCCTGTGCTAACGGTGCTACCCCACGGATTCTGCCCGCCCTGCGGTCTTTAATAATAAAATTTTCGTCTACCGTGCTGAAATTTCCACGCAGGGCAACGTCGCCTTCCTTTAATTTCATACCAACGCCGGTCACCTCTATTGTTCCGCGTCCTGAATAATATTCTCTATAATCATAGCCTAGTATGTTGAGATGTGATGTGTCGCTGCCCGGCACACAACCACGGCCTAAACTGTACATCATTCCGCATTCAGATTCGGAAGCCAATTTGTCCATGTTTGGCGTTTTTGCCGCTTCCAGTGGGGTTAAATTGCCAAGATCTTTTATTGGACGGTCTCCCAGTCCATCGCAGATGACTAAAATAACTTTTTCCAACATTTTTCTGATACTCCTTTAATGTATAGATTTTCAAATCAATACGGAATGGGATAAAAATGCCTTTACACACCCAAGCTCCTCTTTTTAGTACCTTATCAGTAATTTCTTTGTACTTTTTGGCAAAATATTTAATGGGAAATATCTATTTTTGAGTAGGCTAAAACCCCTTCTTTGTACAAATCGTTTCCATAAATATCATTTGCAACAATTGCCGGAAAATTTTCAACCTCTAACTTCCTGATTGCTTCCGCTCCTAAATCTTCGTATGCAACCACTTCCATTCTTTTTACCGATTGCGCCAGCAATGCGGCAGCCCCTCCTGTAGCAACAAAATAAACAGCCTTATATTTTTTCATGGCTTCCAGCACCTCTTCCGACCGATTCCCTTTGCCTATAGTTGCCTTTAGCCCCAGTGACAATAATAGTGGTGTATATTTGTCCATACGGTAGCTTGTGGTTGGTCCGCACGACCCGATTGGCATACCCGGTGGAGCGGGACTAGGACCTGTGTAATAAATGATCTGGTTTTTTATATCAAATGGCAGTTCCTTGCCATGATCAATGAGGTTTGCAAGCCTTTTGTGCGCGGCGTCTCTTGCAGTGTAAAGTATGCCGCTGATCATGACCTTGTCCCCTGACTTTAGTTGTTCGATAATGGCGTCTGACAAGGGTGTCTTTATAAGTATACTGTTTGCCATAATCATTTACCCCCCAATATTGCAGTTTTTACCCGATGAGAATGGCAGTCTATATTGACTGCTACGGGAAGACTTGCAATGTGACAAGGGTGGCTCTCCACGTGTACTGCCAGGGCAGTTATCCTGCCGCCTAGTCCCTGAGCGCCAATCCCCAGATGATTTATTTTATCCAGAAGTTCTTTCTCTAATTGCACCGTTTCAGGATTTTTATTCTCCGAACCTACAGGACGCAACAGGGCTTTCTTCGCTAAAAGGGCCGCATAATCAAAGGTACCACCTATTCCCACTCCTACAATAATTGGAGGACATGGATTCGCCTTTGCTTTCTCCACAGTTTCCACGACAAAATGAACAACTCCCTCACGTCCTTCCGCAGGTGTGAGCATGGCAATCCTGCTCATATTTTCGCATCCGCCTCCCTTTGCCATGAAAGTAATCTTCAGATGATTATCTGGGACAAATTCTGTATGAATAATAGCCGGGGTGTTATCATTCGTATTCACCCGTGTGAGGGGGTCTGCTACGATAGATTTTCTCAAAAACCCCTCTTTGTATCCTTTACGCACCCCAGCATTGACTGCATCGTGGAGTCGTCCGCCGGCAATTTCTACATTTTCTCCAACTTCTAAGAAAACAATTGCAACGCCGGTATCCTGGCATAAGGGCATTTTATTTTCATGCGCGATCCTTGAGTTTTCCAATAATTCGGAAAGAATTTCTTTTGCGACAGGTGATGCTTCTTTTTCACTGGCAAGCGCCAGGGCATTGACCACGTCACTTCCCAAATTGAAATTTGCGTCCTGGCAAAGCCTGGAAACTGTCTCTGAAATTTCCGATGCGTTAATCCTGATAGGTGTACCCATATCGAATCGCCCTTATATTTTCATCAAAGAATTGCGACGGAAAGACGGTGTTAAAGTTTATAGTCTCAATATTAATTCCGATTTTTTGTAATAACTTGCCCAAGGCAATCATATTAACAAAAACAGGGCTGTTAAAGCATTCTGTAGCAATTTTTCCAAAAGGGATTCTGTCACTTTCAGGACAGTGTAAATCACACTCTTTACCCTCTGTTCCGCATGCAGCGGATTCAATAAGAACATATTTTGCCTTGACCGTAGTATCGAGTATGCTTGAAAGCTGAAGCGCAATATCTGCTTCTTCAAAAAAAGGGACTTCGATAGGTTCGTCGGAATAAGTAATCTCTGCTTTGATATTGCCGCTGCGGACAGCCGCATCATAAACAAGATTAAGGGCAACTTCTTTTCCTGATTTAGCAAGGATATTTGCCAGAATATGCGCCATAAGCTTAATGCCCTGGCCGGCTTCACCTGCCAGTATGATTTTTTTTGTACGGTGTTCACCGGGAATGGATGTAATTTTCTTTACCATGAAAACAACGCCAACTCCAAAAAAATTTTTAATGGTGAAATACGAATATTTAGTTTTTTAATCTGTACTACTATCCATCAATTTCTTGTTTTTTATGCGTGTTTTTCATGCCGCCATTTCCGTAAGTGCTTTAATATCAAGGGCTGAAGCGGTCATCAGTGAACAAGAGAACTTCTGGCCTTTCTCCGTCAA
>NZ_CAADGZ010000204.1:0-3642 GCF_900696675.1 uncultured Candidatus Kuenenia sp.
AAAACGCTTTCCAGCGCCTGGTAAAATCTTTTGGATTGCGCCTTGAAGCTGCTCATTTTGACGAAACCAAACTAATACAGTTAAAAGACCTTATTAAAAAACACAGGGGCGCGTGTCCGTTTTTCATTGAAATTGCCACTCCAAACAACGGAAGCGTTCAAATCAAAACCTCCAGCCAATATTCTGCAGCAATCACGGATGATTTCCTTTCCCGCACCAGGGAGCTTTTCGATTCACAAAATCTGTTGATTAACCAAACGACAATGGCAGTACTCAATTGAATACATAAAAGGGGACATGCCCGATTTTTTGTAACGTGTCATTTTTGAGCAGAATGACCGAAACGTTAGCGCACCCATCAGAAAAATATTATGATTGGTCGCGCTTCGCTTAACCCATCCTACATAAATTAATACGCTTTATTACAAAAAATCGGGGAATGCTCACATGGTATAGCCAGAACCAAACAAGCATGAGATAAAAAATACTAAGCGCTAAGCACGAAATGCGAAAGATGCACTTTTTTAGAATTTCAAATCATTTTGTCATTAGAATTTGTTTCGGATTTCACAATTACCGGATTGCGGCAGAGGTATGCTTTAAAAGAGGCCACTGCAATGATTCACGCAGCCGGATGTACCCCTCCGCGCAGCCCCTTGCCAGATTTCTTACCCTTTTAATATAACCCGTTCTTTGCGTAACGCCAATTGCCCCCCGCGCATCCAGTAAATTGAAAGTGTGAGAACACTTCATAACATAGTCATACGCAGGCAACGGAAGGTCATCTTTTAATAACCTATGGCATTCAATTTCGTAGAATTCAAAGAGTTTAAAAAGCATTGACGTGTCCGCAATTTTGAAGTTGTAAGTGGAGAATTGCTCTTCATCCTGCTTATGGATATCGCCATAGGTATATCCTTTCGCCCATTCCAGGTCAAACACAGATTCTTTTTCCTGAATAAACATTGCAATACGTTCGAGTCCGTAGGTAAGTTCAAGGGTAATCGGTTCAAGTTCAAATCCGCCCACCTGTTGAAAATAGGTGAATTGTGTAATTTCCATGCCGTCCAGCCATATCTCCCATCCGAGACCTGTCGCACCCAAGGTGGGAGACTCCCAATCGTCCTCAACAAATCGCACGTCATGTTTTACGAGGTCTATCCCCAGTACCCGCAAACTGTTTAAATAAATCTCCTGCGAATCGTCGGGGGCGGGTTTTACAATTACCTGAAATTGGTAGTAGTGTTGCAATCTGTTTGGGTTCTCCCCATATCTGCCGTCTGTTGGGCGACGGGAAGGTTCAACATAGGCGCATTTCCATGGTTCTGGACCGAGTACCTTAAGGAACGTTGCGGGATTAAAGGTTCCCGCCCCCTTTTCCGTATCATATGGCTGCCAAAGTATGCACCCATAATCAGCCCAGTATTTTTGTAACGTTAAAATAATCTCTTGAAATGTCATTGCGTTCACTCATAATTTTAAGTGCTGAAAATTATTGAAACCTCTCCCTGCATAAACAGTTTTCGGAGTCTATCACCACACGTTTTCCTTGTCAAGAAATTACCCTATCATTGGATTTTGCCGTAATTTCAGAACTCCAAAGGTGCCTTTTTTTCAAAAAATATTTAAACTATCGGAAGGATTATCATTCCATGTCAGAGATATAGTCAAACAAATAAGGTTTTCTAGAGATGAACATCAAAATTCATTGTAAGGGGTGGCCTGGACAAACTCCGCTTGTCCGTGCCACCTCTCTACCGATACTACGACACTATATTAAATTTTTAGAAAAATAGATGCTTTTCGCGATAACGGACTTGATAAAATAAGCGTTACCCCCAAATTTCACAGTGCAATTGGTGGTGTATCGCTTGCATCTTACTCAACCTGGATATACATCTGGTCAATATAGATAGAGTCTAAATTTTTATTCCCTTGCGTTCTATCAGAATCAATAACCCTGATGAATACTTCACCGTTCAGCGTTGCGGGTAATTGCCAGATTTCCAAGTTGTTGATATCGGTGCTGCTTACTTCTGCGATATAGTTAAAGTCCTTACCATCCGTAGAATACTGCAAGATAAAATTGTCTTCACCCGAATTGCTTTTATAAACATTAGCGTATAATGTAACAGAAAATCCCGCGCTGATAGTAAAATGCCATTTATGCTCAAGGTAGCTGTAACGTTTGCTTAATCTCCCCCGGCATTCTACTTCGGTAATAACCTGAGGCATATCATCATTATCCCATGTGTCAGTATAATCTCCCGAGACTCTACCGGAAACTGCTGTTTCACTTGTTGCATAATACTTGATGGCCGCAGGTGGTAAATCGCTGGTTGTTGCTGAAGCAATATTTGAATAACCAGAATTTCCCGCATCGTTATATGCGCGTACCTGGTAATAGTAAGTAGTGTTCGCACTCAGTCCGCCATCATTGTAACTGGTTACGTCTGTTCCTGCCGACGCAATTTCTGACCAGATTGTTTGATCTAACGACCGTTCAATCCTGAACCCGGTTTCATCGGAAGAATTATCAATCCAATTCAGGTCTATTTGATTATCATTCAATGCATTTGCTACAAGATTGGCAGGTGATATGGGCGGTGCAGGCTCCGCAGCCAGCGTGGTTACACTGAATGTGTCGGAGACACCTCCAATCGTCAGCGTAGTATCAGTTGTGGTCGCAAAGTTTGCCGACGCTGTCTGGCGGACGGCAACCGTATCACCGCCATCTACCGTTCCTGATGTGGTTACATATGCACCGCCGTTGACAGAATATTCACCGTTATTTCCTGCTATGGATATAGCAGCAACGGTATTAATCCCCGTAACGGTTATGGTGTTAGAAGTTACTAACGTACTTAATGCCACATCTGTTTGATCGGCAAATGTAAACTGATCCGGTATGGTATCTTCAACAATATCGAAATTCATAACATCGATAACATTATATAGTGACTGAGGCCCATCCATACCGCATAAAGCATAGACCGCGTTATCAACAACCGCTCCCCTTACCCCCTGACGTGCAATACTCAACGGACAATCATGGAGACTCCACTGATTCAATGCCGGATCGTATATCTCCACACTGTCAAAAAAGGGCGGGCTCTCTACCGAATCATTTCCCCCAAAGACAACAAGTTTCCCGTCTATCGCAACACAACCAAAATCATATCGTACCGAGTTCATCGGGGCCAAAGCTGTCCACATGTCCGTTGAAGGATCATACACCTCCATTGAACTTAAAAACCCTGCGTCCCCATGTCCTCCACATACATATATCTTCCCGTTAATAAACGCAGCGCCAAAAAATGCCCTGTTGGTGCTCATCGGAGATAACTGCGTCCAGGAATCGGTTACAGGGTCATAGCGGTACAATTCTTTTTCATCAATAAAACCGCCAGAAGTAGCGGTAGAAGCCCCTCCCATTACATACAGCATTCCGTTCAGCGCCACCGCAGACGCTCCGGACAACCCTTTCGGAAGCGGCGCCTTTGTTGTGTCCCACGTATTCGAGGCAATATCATATACCTCCAATACATCAAGCCGTGTCGGAGGTGTTGTAGGTACATACCCTCCCGCTACATATATCTTACCATCAATAGCTGCGGCACAGGCGTTTGATGCCGACGTGGG
>NZ_CAADGZ010000205.1:0-3556 GCF_900696675.1 uncultured Candidatus Kuenenia sp.
TGTCGAGGGCGAGGGAATAACCATAATCCTGACCAGACCCTCCCAGGAACGTGGATGCCAGCAGGCTCGTTAATCCACCGTCCAGCTTCGAGACAAAGACATCATAATAACCACCATTATAAGAGGTATCATATGCCCCGCTCGTCGTCGGAAAGTCTGATGACCCGGTCTTCCCCGTCACATATACATTCCCGCTTGTGTCGAGGGCTAGAGAATAACCACAATCATAATCAGACCCGCCCAGGAACGTGGATGCCAGCAGGCTCGTTAATCCACCGTCCAGCTTCGAGACAAAGACATGTTCCTGATAATTACCACCAGTAAAAGAGGTATCATATGCCCCGCTCGTCGTAGGAAAGTTTGATGACTTGGTATACCCCGTCACATATACATTCCCGCTCGTATCGAGGGCAAGGGAATAAACATAATCATTATCAGACCCGCCTAGGTATGTGGAGGCTAGTAGGGGGTCGATGATTAGTTCATATGTTTTGTCGTAAGAGGCGACTTTGAAGCCGTACTCCAATTTTGGATTTTGGATTTCAGAATTTGGATTGTGTTTATGGGTGGAATGGACAAACTTTTTTGTCCGTGTTTTATTGTAGCTTGCTGATTTCCAATTTGGAATTTTTTGATTCCGTCTCCCGACTTCTGGATTCTGAATGTCGTATTCAACATCTACCGCCACCCGATTCCCATCGATTTCCTGATATGCTATGGGTTTTGTAAACTTAACCATCCCCAATTCCGTTTCTGCTTCAAGCTGCCCTTCGTCATTTACACGCAAATCTTTTGCACCACTGAGCTTTACCTGTATTTGATCGGGGTTTGCATCTGGTTTTACACAAAAAAGCTTCTCGACATTATTTCCATACGCCTTTAATTTGAGTTCTATACCGTCGTAGACTTCACCAAGCGATACTACATCATATGCTGAAATATTGGTTTTCCATTGAGATGTGTCATTTCCCTTAAAATAGCTCACCTTTGTTACAGCCTTTTCATTTCCAGTTATCTCATGAACTCTGCCACCTACAAGCGTCTCTTTAATGGCAACTCCCTGGGTGTCTTGACCGATATTCTTAGCAATGCCAGCTAAAAGACAATTGGTACAATATGGGATGTTTGCTTCATGATGCAAGATGCACGATAAACGATTTGTGGTATTTGACATGTTTCGTGGACCCTGAATCATGCATTTTGCCTCTTGATTCTTCGAACATCGAACTCCCGACTCTGAACTATTATTCGGCAACGCATACACAATCTCGCCGTCTTTTGTCACGAACACCGTCCCGCCAAATGTATTGGCATAGAATTTCACCTGTTCATCTACCTGTCCGTTGTTGGCTATAAAGGGTATTTGAAGCTTCTTTGTTTTCTGGGCAAATGCCGCCGAGTCTAATTTCGGATCCCCGGTCGAAGTCGAGGACAAGTTTTGGATTGTAGATTGCGGAATTGAGCTTTTGAATGATTGTTTATTTGAGTTTTCATGGCTTGCTATCAACGATGGGATGGAAAATACTATCAGAAAAAGAATTGCTGATACTGTAAAAACAACACAATTTCTTTGTATCATGGCAGCCTCCGGAATTGGTAGTTGTATCGATGGAGAAATCCAGTCCACCCCCTGCACCCCCGCCAGCGGGGGACATGGTTTGAACAGGAGCATTCCCGATTTTTGGTTAACTAATTGTACATTGTACCACAAGCATCCTGCTTGTGGTGTTTTACCCTCAAGCTGGAAGCTTGAGTTACTATTCTTCCCCTCCCCCCTGCTAATGACATTTTTACAAAAAATCGGGAATGCTCCCGATAAGTATTAAAAATGACAAACAAAAAGCAATGCCGTAACGTTTACCCTTCAATCTTCCTTTTCCTGACTGTAAAGGGAAAACACGTGTTAATAAAGGCATTAGACCTGTTAATTTAAATTTCTGGTTATTATTTATCTGAACTCTACATAATTTGGCGATACACGATAATCAAAAATTCCATTAAGGTCGTGGTCAATTTCCATTTCAAGATTTGGGTTTTCATCTGGAGAAAATCTAAGTGTTGCCTTGCCGTTCCTGGGAATTTCAAGCCAGTCAAATTCCACTTCGCACACTTCCTTTGTATTCCTGTTGTATCTGCTGATTTTCAGGGTTACTTCTTCGCCGTCGAGGGAATAGACTTCAAATATCTGGTCCTTTTCTGAATACAATATTTTAATGGTTGCGCATCCACCACAAGAAGTATCAAACGAACAATTATCCAAAAGGTTCGAAACATTACCCTCTATATCATGGGCAATAATTTTGATATTGGAAGAAGCACAAATTTCATAATCTGATGGCTTAGGACTTGTTGCCCACAATATTGGTTTTTCCCAACGACCACCTATTTCATCATCTATGTAATCAATGTAGGGCGGACTTGAGGGACCGGAATTATACCCGTATATAATATCGTAATCTCTTTTGTTATTCATTTTCTTTTTAGTCTGCTTTCCCCAGTACCCTTTCCAATATATCCAATCTTGATTTTCCTCTGTCCAATCAGTCATGTCTTCAATTACATAAGCATATTTTTTTGTACTCGTTTTTATTTCATCAATTTCAGCATTAGACATAGTATCCGGATGTAATACGTCACCATTATCAGCTGTCTCATCAGTACAATCCATGCACGTTGCAGGTTCTTGATACCACTTGTGATTTCCAGGTTTGTTCCAACACCCGTGCCCCCCCAAAGTCATATATACCAAAGGGTGATTTCCATCATCGCTTTTGCTTACCTCTTTGTCATCCCATAAGAATGTTTGCCCGCCACGATGAAAAGAATAGGTAATTTTCCATGGCTGCTTATTGCTGTCTAAAATAATCTGGATCATTTCCCAGTCCCCTTCGTGCTTATTACCGCCTTCATAAGAGCCGCCCCAATCATTGTAAACATAAAAAAACCAATATTGAAGCACTGTTTTTGTTTTATCCTCTTCGCTAATAAATTTACGGCCATAAACAGTTTGTCGTTCTTTCCATTCCTCCTTTTTTGCCTTCTTCTCTGCCTTCTTTTTTAGCTGAAGATAATAATAGTTATCATCATTGTAATCATCCATATTGTAATCATTCATTAACAAATCTGTAGTAAGTTTTTTATCTTTTGTATCTACTTGTTCTCCTTTATATTTTTTACACGTACCATCTTTTTTTTCTTTTTTACATATTTTTTCGTATAGTTCTGAATTTTCCAACATTACTTTAACATTTGTAGGATGTAATCGCTCCTTAGAGTGCATATACAAAATCGGCGCGTATTTTTCCAGGAGGTTTTCTTCCTCTGGGCTTGTTGTTGGAGACGGTGTTGGTGCAGGTGAAGGCGTGGGCGAAGGGGCATAAGCGCTAACTTGTTTTATTGACAAATTTTATTCATCATGGTATTTTTATGTTAATTATCCCGCTAATCACTCTATAGGAGGATAAAGCCATGATGAGAGAAGATTGGGATCTTCTAAGAACTTTCTTCCCAAACGATTGGAAAAGTTTAGCCGTTGATACAAATGCTTTAAAAGGCT
>NZ_CAADGZ010000206.1:0-3532 GCF_900696675.1 uncultured Candidatus Kuenenia sp.
CTTCATCGAAATGGTGAATCTCCTTTCAGGTGTTTTTTGTTATCAATATACCGCCGAATACCTTGGAAATCCTACCATTTCAATCCTATTCCTGCAACAAGGCTTTGCCTTGTTTGCAGGATTTAGGTACTATTATTAAAAATAACGGTAAAGAAGAAAATTCCAACAAACCACAGGGTTTTTATTATCACATTTTTTTTTTATTTGGTTATGTTGTAATTAAAGCCGATATAAAAGAAAAAAATCTTTCAGAAGATATTATTATTGCAACGATAGAAAATGAGTGGCTTTATCGTAACGAACATAAAGAGAACGGAACCTGGGCTGAATATGATCCAATAATTAATGGGCAGGAAAGATTTTGGATAGGACTAAAAATAATAGCCAATCAAAATGTAACTATTCAAAAGTTTGTTGCGGAGTATTTTGAATATGATTTTTTTTATAGAGGATACTTTTTCCCCCAAAAGCAAACTGATAAACTTGCTTCGTTGGCCGGTCAAACAGAATGGATTTCTATTCCGGTAGAACTGAATGAATGGCAAAAATATTCAAAAATTCTTTCCAAGGAAACTCCGTTAAAACTTATTGGAAGCGATGGAAAGATCATCGCTTCATCCATAATAGCAAAAATTTTTTGAATTTTGATAAACGTAACAATTATTACAGTCTTATAAATATTTTTGGAAAAGGATAAACTTGCTATGCCAGCACCATTTTGTGGAAAAGAGTTTACATTTACTCAACCCAACGGCACAAAATTTCAAGTGAAGGGGTGGGGTAACCAGTATTATGCAGTGTTCGAAAGTCTGGATGGCTTCACCATTATGAAGGATCCAGCCACTGGATATTACCACTACGCTCAGGTAAGTGCGGACGGTAAAACCCTTCAACCGACCAAAATACGCGTTGGAACGGGTGATCCAAGGTTTATTGGTATTCAGCCTGGTGTTAGAATTGATCCATCGGCTGCAAAGGCACGTGCAACCGAAAACAAATTACATCGTGGTCTTTTACAGTGGGAGATTCGCAGGAAGCAAGCCAGGATTGCAAGAATTAAGGAGATGGTTGCACCGGGTTTACTTTACGTGCCATCAGTGCACCATATAGTTGGTAATTATGTGGGCCTCTGTCTGTTGATAGAGTTTCCTGATATTCCTCGTATGTTTGCACAAAAACAGGTAAATGAATTTTGTAATGAAATTGGTTATACAGGTTTTGGCAACAATGGGTCTGTATATGATTATTTTTTTGAAGTCTCATCGGGCAAGCTCCATTACAACAATATCGTTGTGCCATACTACAGGACAAGGAATAAAGGGAGTTACTACAAGGATCCAAAAGTAGTATATGGATTGCGTGCGCAAGAATTAGTATTGGAAGCCCTTGCGGATCTTGAGGCGAAAGGATTCGACTTTTCCCAACTCACTACAGATAATGACGGCGCTGTTCGAGCATTAAATGTTTTTTATGCAGGACCTAACGACAGTGTTGTTGACAACAACAATAAACCGACGGGGTTGTGGCCACATTGCGATAAACTTCTCAATCCATATGTTCTGAGATCAGGCAAGAAATTTGTTGAATATCAGATTACTAATATGGGTAAAGAACTGACACTTGGCACATTCTGCCATGAGAATGGACATATGATTTGTGATTTTCCCGATTTGTACGATAAAGGTGAGCAATCTTACGGAGTGGGGGTATTTTGCTTGATGAGCTACGGATGTTGTATTAACGAGAAGAATCCGGTTCACGTCTGCGCCTACCTGAAGTACCAGGCAGGTTGGGCAAATACGGTAACTGATCTTGTTAATGGTATGAGTGCGAATGCTGTTGCCGGACAGAATTCTTTTTTTATTCATAGAAGAAACGAAGATGAGTATTTTATCTTAGAAAACCGGGATCAAACGGGAAGAGACATGTCTCTTCCTGATGCCGGATTAGCGATTTGGCATGTGGACGAGCGAGTTGAGACATCTAATGAGAATGAACATATGACCCCCGATTCTCATTACGAATGTTCGTTGGAACAGGCAGATGGTATGAATGATTTGGAGAAAGAAATAAAAAACGGTAATTACGGTGACGGCAGAGATCTTTTCCCCCATCAAGGAAACAATCGTTTTGCAGACATCAGCTTTCCAAATAGTAAATGGTGGGATGGTACATCTTCTAATTTAGACATTTATCAAATTGGAGCAACTGGTCAACAAATAACTTTTTCAGTTAAATTGTGAATAGGGTAGGAATTATAGATATATCCATATAAGTAATGTTAAAAAATGGAATATTTCCTATTCCTTTTATAAAAAATTAACAAAATATAAGAGTAATATTATTATGATAGATAACAACCAAGAGAGATCAAGGGTCACATCTTAAATATTAAGTAATTGTTTCTTTAAATTTGTTATCTTATCACTCAGGCTTTTATTCCGCATTAGTTCTGTATTGATCTGTTTATAGTTCATGGTAATCGCCGCTCCTGATATACCACCGAAAATTACCCCAAGATCCTTACCTGATACCCCGCTCAGGTCTCAGGCAAGATACATTGCAATTGCGCGTACTTTATTATTCTTGCGCCCTCTGATTTTTACTTGCTCCTCGCTGTATTTTATTTCCTGATAAAGAGGAAGAAAAGATGAACTGTATTTATTGCCAAGGGAAAATGCTAAGGATGACAGCTCCTTTTCACATCGACAGAAAAGGATATCACTTGCTTTTCGATGCTATTCCTGACTGGGTTTGTAGTCAGTGCGGAAAAGCATATTTTAGCGTACAGGAATTTCAAACTTTTATTAGTAAACACACCCCTACCCCTCTCAAGAGGGGAATCATGAAAATCCCTGCTTGGGAGGGGATTTAGGGGTAGGTAAATAAAAGTCATTTAAGGTTGCCATCTTTTCTATCATCATTGTGGCGGCGATAGAAAGCATGATTGCACAGGCAAAAAAGTAAATACCTATCTGCGCATTGGCATCAGCAATATCCTTGGTCTTGATCAGGATGACGAGTATTGCTACGATGAAAACATCAAGCATAGACCATTTTCCTAAAATGCCTGACCAGTAAAGAAAACGTTTTCTCCCTTCCGGTCCTAATGGTACGAACCAAACAAAAAGTAGGCCAATAAGTTTTACACAGGGAAACATGATGGAAAAAAAGAAGATTATGACTGCCAGACCGATATGGCTCGACTTCCATAATTCCCACACACCATCCAAAATAGCTGGAAATAGGGTATGGTTGCGATGGTGTGACACTCTCAGAGGAAACGGAGAGAAACGGGGAAGACAAACCTCAACCTGTAGCCACTACGCCAGTGTTTTACTCTACGCGTGCCAGGGGGGGAAGGGTACTGCTTTCTAACGGGTGAAAGTCCCGTCGTGGTAAAAGCCGGAGCCAAGTAGCTTGGATGGCAGGGGGCGATGGAAACGTTACCTTCTGAAGCCCATCGACAAAGTCGGCGTAAGGCCGGTGAGCGAATATCCGGGTCGTAACTTACGTGAACGTAGATGTAGCC
>NZ_CAADGZ010000207.1:0-3520 GCF_900696675.1 uncultured Candidatus Kuenenia sp.
GTAATTCCTGATTGTTTGATCGTCTAACAAGAGCGCCTCTGCTACTTCTTCATAACTCCATCCTGAATCAAGAAGAAGTATAGCTTTGATTCGGTCGGCATGACGTCTATGAGGCTCTTTCTTATGTACTTTTTTAAATTCTATTCGGGTTTTTTCACTGAGAAATGGATTCATGCAGAATTTAATACTCTAGAAACAATTCAAATGCAAGAAAAAAACAGGTTTTTCTAAAAATAAATGCTTTTGACTATAATTAGAATTCCGGGGGACACGATACTTATCTTTGTATATTATGTGCTTATGAAAAACTTTGACAGCCTCGTGCGACTACACGAGCAATTCTTGACATGCACACATCTTAACCATTTAAAAAACGAGGTATTGGATTGCATTAGTCTTTTACGACAAAGAGCAGAAAAACGCATTGAGCGAATAATTGCCAATTTGCGGAGCGGGAAAATGTTATTTTAATCATCAAATTTAAGGAGTGTAAAACATGAAAGCTTATGAATATTATGCAGAGGTTTTGCCTGATGGGCATTTGTCTATTCCAAAAGGTCTTAAGGATAAACTGAAACCTGATTCAAAGGTAAGAATCATGCTTTTGCTTGATGATGAGGAAACAGCGTGGAATAACTTTGCGATGTCACAGTTCCTGAAAGGTTACTCGGAAAAGGATGCCATATATGACAACCTATAACTTTGGCGAAATTATTCTTGTGAGATTTCCCCATACTGACTTGCAGGACATTTCTAAAAGGCCTGCCCTTATTTTATACGATTCGGGGGATCAAGATATTCTCATAGCAAGAATAACAACACAGGAATATACCACTGGGACTGATTATAAAATCGTTGAATGGAAAAGTTGCGGTCTTCTTGTGGAATCCTTTATAAGAATTAGTAAGCAGGCAACAATCGAAAAAAAATACGTGATCAAACCATTGGGAACATTGGCAGAAGCAGAACTAAATGCCGTAAAATCTATCATTAAAAATATGTTCAAATTTTGAGCAATTATACCAAGCTTGACAAAGAGACGGAGGTTATGGAAGATATGCGTTTTTACTACAGAAGGCAGAAAAGCGCATTGAGCGAAATATTACCACGGTGTGTGAAGTGGAGATTAAAACAATGATTATATTGATAAAGCTATTTGTTACAGATAAGAACGAAAATCATTGATAAATAACATCTTAGCTGTGTCATTTAATTAGCCGAAGGGGAATTAGGGGACACTTCCCATATTTCTTGCTTAATCTGGTGGATAAATATTGGAAGTGTCCCTATATTTTCCCCTGCTTTCTTCGGATTAGGAGAAGAAAATCAATGCACACAATCTTGTACATAAATGGTAGGAGGATTTACTTTTTTGCAAACGAAAGCAATGAATCTATCATGTGCATTGCCAGAAATCAGGGAGGACTTGGGGTCGCATCCTAAATATTAAGCCAGGTTGGATTGAGGTACGACTCGAAGAGAAAGCAAAGCGAAACCCAACATTCTTTGAATACCACGAACGGTTGATGTAAAGGGATGCATTTCTGGTTTTTTGTAATTTCTGCCATGTTTTAATGAAATGTTGCCGTTGTGTTAACCCCTGACAGGGATTGTTCATGTTCATTTGACCGATGATACTATACGTCTTGCTGAGGTGCATTGGTTTGAAGCGCATGGCATTAGAAAAAAGAAAATGTATCAGGTTAAATTGGGACAGCGATTGTTTTTTATGAGTTATAAACGGTCAAAGATTATAAAAGTTTTAAGGGAATATGGTTTTACATTTTTGCGGGAAGGCGGCAATCATACTATTTTTACAAATGGGGAAATAAATATCCCTGTAGGCAGACACAAAGAAATTGACCGCGATACGGCAAGGGCTATCGCCAAAGAAATACAAATTGAATGGGAAGAATTTAAAAGACATATTAACTAAAAAAGAGGTATACCAATGCAAACATTTACCGTTACCATAGCCAAGGGGGAAAAGTTTTACATTGCACAGTGCAAGGAACACTCAAATTGTTTTACTCAGGGAAAAACAATAGAGGAGGCCATTCATAATATAAAAGAGGTTATTGAGCTTATACTGGAAATCAAAAAGCCTAAAATAAAGGTGGTATTAAAAGAAGCTCTTGTAAATGCCTTGTAAAAAAGGCAAACAGAGTCAGAGATTGGAATTTGAAGGCACATTTTATCATATCACATCAAGAGGCAATCTGCATAAAATAGGTGATTTAGGGTCAAATGCATCGCACAGGCAGGTAAAATGGTAGACTTGGGGTCGTATCTTAAATATTAAGCCAGGTTGGATGAGGCACGACTCGAAGAGAAAGCAAAGCGAAACCCAACATTCTTTGAACGCCACGAACGGTTGATATCATCAACGGATGCATTCCTGATTTTTTTGTAATTTCTGCCATGTTTTAATGAAACGTTGCCGTAGCAGAAATGACGGAAAAGGGAAAAAGACGTAAAAACTCTAATGGAGACTTGGGGTCGCATCTTAATATGGCTCTTCAGGCAAGTGAGTGGGTAAAAATGAGTCATGAATTGACTGCAACATAGCATAAAATAAGGGGAAAAAGAAGTTTTTTATGAGCAAAAAAAACTGTATGATACTTGCATGGAAAAAAAGAGACGACTGCTGGACGAATACAGGTTCCCCGGGTTTAGTCCGAGAGCAGAAATTAAGGGGATATTTGGAGACTCGAAGGCACGTGTTATTTAGACTTAAGCGGACACAAAAAAAACGGTATGTGGGTGTTGTGGAAAGATTCATTGGAGTCATTACGACAAGAAGGTGCGTCTGGTACGGGATTTATCCTGTGGAGATGCACGGATTTACCTGGAAGTGGAGGTGCGGCGAGTATTATGTCGGAAGTGCAAAAAGGTGAAGCGGGAAAAACTGGAATGGCTTGCGGACAATCCCTTTTACACTAAGCGATTTGCCTATTCTGTAGGACGGAAGTGCCGTACTATGACCGTAAAGGATGTGGCGAAGGAGTTCCAGCTGGACTGGGATACGGTGAAGACATTAGACAAAGAATACATGAAGAAACGTATCTATTCAGCGTATTTTCACCCACTGTCGCTACGAGCTAGCAAAATCAGGCAATTCGCCACGGAATAGCATCTGTAATGCCCGGCTCAAATTTACCCCTTGCTTTCGACAGGTCGAGAGATAACTCCGGATGCGGCAGAAAATTTTCGCTCATTCCAAAGAACGAAAACAGCCAGATATCTTCTGCTGAACCTTCGTCATCCTGATATCGTTTTCTGCCAAATTGTTCGTAAATGGGACATTTTTATTGTCCATAAACCTCAGCACATCTCCCTCATACTTCCTCAATCGTTCCAGAAGATTCCGTGCCTTTGTCCTTCTTACCCTCCCCCTTTTTCCTTTCTTCGGTATGATCACTTTCGGTATATAAAGACTTATCAGTTCCTTGTATTCCTTCTTGTAAAAACCCTTGTCTGCACTTATACTTTCTATCTCTTCTTCACCAAACAAATTTAA
>NZ_CAADGZ010000208.1:0-3441 GCF_900696675.1 uncultured Candidatus Kuenenia sp.
TGTTCCTGCCAGCCTGTAGGTGAGGGATTTAGCCATTAAATAGATAGAGCGCTTTAGCCAAATAAACTATGGGTTCAGGTTACAAACCTGAACCCGCCTGGATTTTAAAGAATATGTAGAGACGCATTGCATGCGTCTCTACAAAAATATTGAAATTCCTAAGCTGACATCGCCAGAGCCAAGCCAAACAAGCACGAGATAAAAAATACGAAGCACGAAATACGAAACAAATACAAAATCCCAATGAAAAAAACAGGGTTTTGAACATTTGAAAATTGAAAATTAGAATTTGTTTCGTATTTCGTATTTAGCATTTCGGATTTCACCATTAAATATTTTGCCAAAAAATGCAAAGAAATTACTGCTAAGGTACTAAACATAAACCTATGAACAATACTTCAATCCGTGACAATCATAAAAATGGAACAGTCGGCCAATTCCTTGTTGATAATGTAAAGCAAGGCGCCGGTTTATCAATAGTCTCGGCATACTTCACCATTTACGCATACAAACAATTAAAAAACCAACTCGACCGAACAGATCACCTAAGATTTCTCTTCGGAGAGCCGTCCTTTATCAAATCCCTGGACCCGGCAAAAACCAACAGGCGCGAGTTTAAAATCGAGGACGATGCACTGGTTATCCCCATTGAAAGCCGCTTAAAACAAAAATCCCTTTCCAAAGAATGCTCGGATTGGATTAAAGAAAAGGTTCACATCAAATCCATGGTGAAACCAAACTTCCTGCACGGCAAGCTTTATTTGATGGAAAATCCAAACGGGGTTAAAGAAGCGGTCATGGGGAGTTCCAATTTCACTGTTCATGGACTCGGAATGGGCGGCAGCCCGAACATTGAATTGAATATTGTTATCCAGGACAGAAGGGATTTGGATGACCTGACAAACTGGTTTAATGAGTTGTGGAACGACACAACAGGACTCGTCGAGGATGTTAAAGCCGAAGTGCTTAAAGACCTTGAACAGTTTTATATTGAAAATGAACCTGAGTTTATTTACTTCAAAACCCTGTTCCACCTCTTTGGAAACTATATTGACGAACAAAAACGCGGCGGCTTGCTGAATGAACGTACCGGATTTTTCGAAAGCGAAATATGGCATAAGCTGTATGACTTTCAGAAAGACGGCGTAAAAGGGGCTATCAATAAAATCCTGAAACACAACGGCTGCATCATCGCGGATAGCGTCGGTTTGGGCAAGACTTTTGAGGCGTTGGCGGTAATCCGTTATTTCGAATTATTGAATTACCGGGTACTTGTGCTCTGCCCAAAAAAACTCTCGGCGAACTGGACGATTTACCAGGCGAGCCAAAACAACGCGCTTAATCCGTTTACCACAGACCGGTTTAACTATACCATCCTGTACCATACCGACCTCTGCAGAATAACCGGTAAATCCGATGCAAACGGCATAGACCTTGAAAACTTCAATTGGGGCGCCTATGACCTGGTAGTTATCGATGAGTCACATAATTTTCGGGGCAATCCGATGGAAAAGACCAAAGATGACGGCGCCATCAAAATGAACCGCGCCAAATGGCTGATGGAACGAATCATCAAGTCGGGATTGAAAACAAAGGTACTCATGCTTTCTGCCACGCCGGTCAACAATAACCTTCGCGATTTAAGAAATCAAATCTCACTCATTACTGAAGGCAAAAACGATGCCCTCTTTGAAAGTACACAAATCAAGGATATTGCCCTTACACTCAGGAATGCCCAGACACAGTTTACACTTTGGGCTGACCATAAAAAGAATCCCGACAGAACCGTTAAGCAATTAATGGAACGCCTTGATTCATCCTTCTTCAAATTGCTGGACGAACTCACCATTGCCCGGAGCAGAAAGCACATAAAGGGCTTTTACAATATTGACGCCATAGGGCAATTCCCGGAACGGTTAAAACCCCATTCCCTCTACCCGAATATTGATATAAAAGACCGCTTCTTTACCTACGATGCGCTGAATAAAAAAATCCTGCAATACAAACTTTCGGTATTTAACCCTTCTACCTATGTGAAGGATGAAAAAAAGCAGAAATATGAAGTGTTAGCCGGAACCGAAATCCTTGCCTTTAAACAAAGCGATCGTGAGCACTTCCTTATCGGAATGATGAAGGTAAACTTCCTGAAACGTTTGGAAAGCTCCATTGAATCGTTTGAGATTTCGATGGATAGAACGATTCAGAAAATAGAGAAACTGGAAAGCAAGATACATGAATTCCTGAAATCAAACGCTAAATCGCAGGAAGAGGTTTTGGAAACATTGGAACCGGATGAAGACGAATTAGAAGAAAATACCGATGACCTTGAACAATGGCAGGTAGGGAAAAAATTGAAATTTGATTTAGCTGATTTACGTCTGGAAGATTGGTTAAAAGATTTAAAAAAAGACAAGGAAGCCCTCAATGAGTTGTATAATACGGCAGTTGCGGTAACCCCGGAACGTGACGCAAAACTGAAAGACCTTAAAAAACTAATCGAACAAAAAATTAATCAACCACTGAACGGCAACAACAAGAAGGTAATTGTCTTTACCGCCTTTGCCGATACGGCCCAATACCTGTATCATTGCTTGAAAGACTGGGTGAAAAAAGACTTGGGATTAGACATTGCGTTGGTGGCAGGGAATACGAACCAAACCACATTCGGTAAAAATGAATTTTCAAACATCCTCACCAACTTCTCACCCATTTCTAAAAACAGGGAATTAATGAAATCCATGCCGCAGGAAGGGGAGATAGATATACTGATCGCCACTGACTGCATCAGCGAAGGGCAGAACTTACAGGATTGTGATTTTTTGGTTAACTACGACATTCACTGGAATCCCGTTCGCATCATTCAACGTTTTGGCCGTATTGACCGGCTGGGAAGCAGGAATAAGAAAATCCAACTGATAAACTTCTGGCCTACCAAAGACCTTGATAATTACATCAACCTGAAAGAACGCGTGGAGTCGCGGATGGCATTGGTGGATGTTACCGCCACCGGCGAAGACAATATACTGAATACCGAACAAATAGAAGAGCTTATCACAGATGACTTGAAGTACCGTAACCGGCAACTGAAAAAACTGCAAAAAGAAGTGCTCGACCTCGAAGAAATGAGCGAAAGCATTTCGTTAACCGATTTCACCCTGGATGATTTCCGCATCGAATTGCACACATTTTTGGAAAATAACAGTAAGAAGCTGGAAGATGCGCCCTTTGGTTTATATGCCGTCGTGCCTTCACCCTCTGGCATTCATGCGCAAAATACAGATGCAAGCCGCTTTACTCCAGCCGAAAAGAATATTACCTAAATCCTGCAAACGATTTTCGCAATGCGAAAATCAGTATTTTCCACTACCAAGATTGGCAAAAAGCGATAACAGATATCCGTTTTTTAGCAATTGTGGTAGCGCTATTGTACTACTTTAAACA
>NZ_CAADGZ010000209.1:0-3413 GCF_900696675.1 uncultured Candidatus Kuenenia sp.
TGAGCATAGAGAGAAGAGGGTCGAGGGGTTTACAAAAAAGTATAATGTTACAAAACTTGTCATTGCGAGGGTCTTTTCCGAAGCAATCTTTTTTATAATGCCAGATCAATCAAGGTGATTGTAATGGATAAATTATACTCTGTTTACATAATGACGAATAAAAATAATACCGTACTCTACACAGGGGTTACGAACAATCTTAAAAGAAGAGTATATGAGCATAGAGAGAAGAGGGTAGAGGGGTTTACAAAAAAGTACAATGTTACAAAGTTAGTATACTACGAGATATTTCGTGACGTAAGAAACGCCATATTCCGGGAGAAGCAAATTAAAGGTGGCTCAAGGGCTAAAAAAATAGAATTAATTAATGGAATGAATGCAGGATGGAAGGATCTCTATGACGGTTTATGAGGTTGCTTCGGAAAAGACCCTCGCAATGACAAACGTGATAATTGTGGATGTACAGTAAATGTTGAAAAAACCCATAAGCCATAAGCCATGAGCTATGAGCTATGAGCCATGAGCTATGAGCCGTATGAGATTTTAAATTCTAAATTTGCACTCGTTCAAAGTCTGCCAGCTTGGGAACGGGCGTTTTTGATGGCGCATACAAAGACAGCGCCGGGGGGAAATAATTTCTATGGAAGGCAGAAGAAAGATACTTATTATGGGTGCTGCGGGAAGGGATTTTCATAACTTCAATGTCTGCTTTCGCGACAATCATGCATATGACGTAGTTGCCTTCACTGCGGCACAAATCCCTAATATTGAAGGGAGGCAATATCCCCCTTCACTGTCAGGAAAGCACTATCCAAACGGCATTCCCATTGAATCTGAACAAAAATTGTCCTTTCTGATAAAATCGTATGCCATAGATGAAGTTGTCTTTTCTTACAGCGACGTTTCGCATGAATATGTTATGCACAAGGCGTGTATGGTGAATGCCGCGGGAGCTGCTTTCACCCTCCTTGCCCCACAAAAAACCATGTTGAAGAGCAATAAACCTGTTATTGCAATATGCGCGGTGAGGACGGGGTGCGGTAAAAGTTCGGTTTCCCGGAGAGTTTGTGAGATTGTTAAGGGGCTGGGAAAGAAGCCTGTGGTAATAAGACATCCCATGCCTTACGGCGATCTTTTTAAACAGCGTTTACAGCGCTTTACCACGTACGATGATTTCAGGAAGTATGACTGTACCATAGAAGAAATTGAAGAATATGAACCCCATGTGGAACAAAACACTACTGTTTATGCAGGAGTTGACTACAAAGATATTCTGGAAGCGGCAGAAAAAGAAGCCGACGTCATTGTATGGGACGGAGGCAATAATGATACCCCTTTTTACCTTCCGGATTTGTACATCACTGTTGCAGACCCCCACAGGCCAGGCCATGAACTTTCTTACTATCCGGGTGAAACAAACCTCCTTCTTGCGGAGGTTATTATTATCAGCAAGGTGGACACCGCAAAACCGGAAAATATACGCAGGGTAAGGGAAAATATACAAAAGTCGAATCCCGGTGCAACGATCATTGACGCTGCAATGCCGGTGACGGTTGAAGATATCAGCCTGATAAAAGGCAAACGTGTGCTGGTGATTGAAGACGGTCCTACCCTTACGCATGGAGGCATGTCCTTTGGCGCGGGAGTACTTGCTGCCCGGCAATATGGTGCTTTGGAAATTATTGATCCAAGACCCTACGCCGTAGGGTCGATTCACGAAACATACAGGAAATATCCCCACATGGAAAACCTGCTGCCTGCTATGGGATACGGGCGGAAACAGGTTGAGGAATTAAGCGCATCCATCAACCGCACGCCGTGCGATACCGTACTTATTGGAACTCCCATAGATCTGAGAAAAATAATCCGTATCGATAAACCTGCAGAACGAGTACGTTACGGCATGCAGGAAACAGGCGAACCTCAACTCGAAAAGATTATCAGGGCAAAACTCCGTAACTTCTCAATAAATTGAGATAAACAACCCGCTTGCCACCTTTATTAATGGGGAATTCTATACAGTCGGCAATCGGCAAATTGCGGATTGCGGATTGCGGATTGCCGACTGCAGATTGTGGACTGTGGACAGTGAAAGATAGAAATTATTATAAAAATCCCAACTTATTGAAAAGTTAAAAACTCCAATGAACGGTAGAAATACTATGGTAATTGCGCTGGGGGGAAATGCTCTCATCCGGAAAGGTCAAAAGGGAACCGTAGGGGAACAATTCGAAAATACACGGAAAAGTATGGAAGGAGTCATTTACTGTTTAAACAGGGGGTATAATATAATAATCACCCATGGAAACGGCCCGCAAGTGGGTAATTTGCTGCTTATGACCGAGGCCTGCCGTGACCAGACGCCGGAGCTTACGCTTGGAATGTGCGTTGCCGATACGGAAGGGGCAATCGGATACATGATCCAGCAATCATTGACCAATGCGTTGCGAAGGGAAAACAGAGATACCTGTGTGGTAACGGTTCTGACGCAGGTTGTAGTGGACAAACACGACCGGGCATTTTCGTGTCCGACAAAACCCATAGGTCCTTTTTTCAGGAAAGAAGAGGCGGAACGTTTTCAAAGAGAAAAAGGCTGGGATATTGCGGAGGACAGCCACAGAGGGTATCGTCGGGTAGTGGCATCGCCCAATCCTCTGAAGATTATAGAGATTCAGGCGATCAGATGCCTTTCAGGGGCTGGCAATATCGTCATTGCCGCCGGGGGAGGAGGTATTCCTGTAATTATAAAGGAAAACGGAGACCTTGAAGGGGTGGACGTTGTCATAGACAAAGACCTTGCTTCAAGCGTTCTGGCAAGAGATATTAATGCCAGTGCCTTGGTTATGCTTACCGGGGAGGAAAACGTTTTCCTCAATTATAAAAAACCAAACGAACGGCCTCTTTACAACATAACGGCAGATGAAGCGCAGCGCTATCTGGACGAAGGGCATTTCCCGCCTGGAAGTATGGGTCCAAAAATCCAGGCAGCCATACATTTCCTGGAATGGGGCGGATCATTTGCCCTTATTACTTCGCTTGACAAGGTGCGCGAGGCATTTGAAGGCCGCTCCGGGACAAGGATTGCAAAGAAAGCCATCTGACCAGTAATTGTGAAATCCGAAATACGAAGTACGAAGTACGAAACAAATCCGAATAACAAAGCATAAAATTCAAAACAAATCCAAAACATACAACAATAAGAAGCACGAAATGCAAAATACTAAAGGTGCATTTGTTTGTAACACTTTAGTTCTATGAAAAAAAACGCTCGTTCCCAAGCTCCGGCTTGGGAACGCAATTGCACTGGAAACTTTGTTTCCAGTGAGGGTCTGACTTGACAAATTACAAACTGTCTTAACCCTGTGATTTTATTCCCTATCTATCAGCAAACAGGCGAGAAACCGGAGTTTCTC
>NZ_CAADGZ010000210.1:0-3385 GCF_900696675.1 uncultured Candidatus Kuenenia sp.
GTTTCTCCTCTTGAATACCTTCCGATCCTCCTCATCGAGTATTCCAATATAATTATTATCACCATGTAAATCTATTCCTACGAAATATCCCATTGCTCGCTCCCTCCTTACTTTGTTATTATTTAACAATCGCCTTTCACGGTATCCTCCATTTTACCATGAAGAGTGCGCTCGGAGGTGCCTTCTATATGATTATCAGGTTTACAACCCAAACCAGCCTGTAAAATCCCAATTGGCCACTTAACCACTAAGTATAGAAACACAAAATCCCCAACTACCATTTCTTCAAATAAGAATAAAAATAGTAGTTGGGGATTAGATTTTTCAAAAGCAATCGTTAAAACGGGTATTTCTTTGCAAACCTTTAATGCGGACAGCGTATTTTTATAAAATACCTCCGTCATTATTCTTCGAAGAACCTCACCGGCAAAGGAATAGTATCATCAATTTTTTACTTCATAATCGGCGTCAATGATATCATCTTCGCCCCCTTTGCCTTTTCCACCACCCTTTTCTTCCTGTTCACCGCCGCCGTGAGGAGGCGTCTGTGGGCCTTCTTTCTTTGCAGCTTCCTGATAAATCTTTGTACTGATTTCCTGCAGGATATTTGTTAATTCATCCATCTTTTTCTGGATGTCTTTTTCGTCTTCCAATTTGATTGCTTCTCTCAGATTTTTGATTGCATTTTCTACCTGCTGTTTTTGTGCACTCTCTACTTTATCGCCCAGGTCCTTCAATGTTTTTTCTGCGCTATACGCCAGATTATCCGCCTTGTTTTTTATTTCTATCTTTTCTTTCACCAGTTTATCCTGGTCGGCGTAATTCTGCGCATCTCTGACCATCTTATCAATTTCTTCCTGGCTCAGTTTTGTTGAAGCGGTTATTGTAATTTTCTGTTCGTTTCCTGTCCCAAGATCTTTCGCATGTACGTTAATTATGCCGTTTGCATCGAGATCAAAAGATACTTCTACCTGAGGAACCCCTCTTGGCGCCGGAGGTATCCCGGTAAGATGAAACTTTCCAAGGGTTACATTGTCACGCGACATGGAACGTTCGCCCTGAAGAACGTGTATTTCAACACTGCTCTGATTATCTTCTGCAGTGGTAAAAATCTGGCTCTTTTTTGTGGGAATAGTGGTATTTCTTTCTATTAAATGAGTGGTAACGCCGCCAAGCGTTTCAATGCCCAAAGAAAGCGGAGTTACATCCAGCAAAACAAGGTCCTTTACCTCTCCGGATAAAACACCCGCCTGTATGGCTGCGCCCATAGCAACGCATTCCATAGGATCAATTCCGCGTTCAATTTTCCTTCCCACGTAATCTTCCACATATTTCTGGACACATGGCATACGGGTAGGGCCTCCTACGAGGATGATTTTGGAGATGTCGTTCGCCGTCATTTTCGCATCCTTCAATGCTTGTTCTATAGAAGCGCCGCACCGGTTAACTATTGGAGAAACCAGTTGTTCTATTTTTGCCCGCGTCATGGAATGTGTAAAATGTTTTGGGCCGGAAGCATCCGCCGTAAGAAACGGAAGGTTAATATCTGTGGAAAGTGTTGTGGAGAGTTCTATTTTCGCCTTTTCTGCCGCCTCTCTCAATCTCTGCATTGCCATCTTGTCATTTTTCAGGTCGATGCCAAATTCCTTTTTAAACTCCTCTGCCAGATAATCAACAATATGATTATCCATGTCCGTGCCGCCTAGTTGGGTATCGCCGCTGGTAGAAACAACCTCAAATACGCCTTGGCCAAAGTCCATGATGGTGCAATCCAAAGTACCACCGCCCAGATCAAAAACAAGAATCTTTTGAGACTCTTCCGTCTTGTCTAATCCATATGCCAATGACGCCGCAGTAGGTTCATTGATAATCCTCACCACGTCGAGTCCTGCAATAGTACCGGCGTCTTTTGTTGCCTGACGTTGGTTGTCATTAAAATATGCAGGAACCGTTATTACCGCCTTTTCAACACGTTCTCCCAGATACGCTTCAGCATCATGTTTGATTTTTTGCAGAATAAATGCGGAAATTTGTTGAGGAGTAAAACTTTTTCCCCTAATCTCGACTTTATAGTCGGTCCCCATTTTTCTCTTTATCGCATATATTGTGCCCTCTGTATTGCTAACGGCCTGCCTCCTTGCCGGTTCGCCTACAAGTTTTTCCCCGTCTTTTGTAAAAGCAACATAGGAAGGAAATGCCTTTCCTCCGATGGTCGCCCCTTCAGCGCTTGGGATAATAGTCGGTTTACCACCTATTAATACCGCAGCGGCAGAATTGCTTGTGCCTAAATCTATTCCAATAATTTTTGACATATCCTATTCTCCTTTAATCTCTTCCTAATTTTTAGTGTTTTCAGTTCCTTAAGTCTCTTCTTTTTGCGATTTTTGTGATACCACTACCTTTGCAGGTCTTAAAACCAGGGAGTTTAGCAAATACCCCTTTTGTATTTCCTGCAATATGGTATTCTCCGGCGCCTCATCATTCACCATCTGCATCAAAACCTCATGTTTACAGACATCTAATTGTGTCCCTTCCGCTTTTATAGGCTCTAGTCCTTCAGATTTTAACACACGGGAAAATTCTTTATAAATTAATTTTATCCCTTCTTTGAATTCCTTGCCCATGGATTCATCGTTAGTGGCAGCAGCTTTTTCAAGACTCTCGTAAATATCGAGTAATTTTTTAATGAGTGATTCAGTTGCCGTACGTTCAACTATCTGGCGTTCTTTTGCGACCCACTTCTTGTAATTGTCAAAATCAGCCGCCAGTCTGCGTACGGAATGCTGAAGTTCACCAATCTTATTTCTACTTTCATCTAATTCTTGTTTTAGTGATTGTACTATTGCCTGCTGTTCCGCAAACAGTACCTCTGATGGTTGAACAACTTCAATCTCATTCGATTCTGAATCACCACCATTCTTACTCTCTGATTCGGTATCGGACGGCGAAGCATACTTCCCTTCAGGAGTTGCTTCTTTATCATCTTCAAGTTTATCAAGTTTTTTTTCTGATTCGTTTGACATTATTTTAATGTTTTTAGTCAAAAAGGGGCTCTGAAATTTTAAAATTTAAATTATAACAAAAAATATCTCTTTGGCAAGTTATTAACCGCCAGGGCCACGTCAAAGTCCGTGTTGAAGTGTTTTGATATTACCATAAACAAGCCGTTTTTTAGATTCGAGGTAATTCTTTATATTGTAACGGATGTTCACCCCAAGTCAAAAAACAAAAGTGCCGTAAAAGCCTTATATTTATTGGCTTTTACGCCGAACAGCAAGCTTTTTTCTAGTGACTACCCGTATGTTCCGGCTTGGCAATACTTCTGGCAACTTTATCTGTAATGCCTCTAATAATTCATGTGATTGTTGCCGCGGACGCGGGATCT
>NZ_CAADGZ010000211.1:0-3328 GCF_900696675.1 uncultured Candidatus Kuenenia sp.
CTTCAACTGTACGACGGCCTGGTAAGCAGCGATGAATTGGGTGGCGTTGTCTCTATCGACGCGACCGTCCATGTGAGAGATTAACTCCAGCGCTAAGTCATAGATACGGGGGAAACCGGCTGACTGGCCATCGGCCAGTCTCGGTAACTGCCGGCTGTATCCGCGCGGTAAATGCCGTCGCGCCAGACAGATCTGCTGTTCAATCAGATAGAAATTATCGAGCAGCCAAGCCTCTGCCGGCGTGATACGTTGTCCATGCGTCGCTGCGGTTGTCACGACGTCGTACGCCGCCAACAGAACTCGCTCATTGTCTGCCAGACGTGGCAGCAACCTGTCAGGCCTTCGCCGTAGATCTATTCTATGCTGACCCGCCAGGCTGATCGCGTGACGCTTCAGTTGCTCAATACTGAACAGTTCCGACCGCAGCAACTCGGTATCCAATTCGTTATGCAGCACATTCCGCATGCGTGAAAAAAATCTGAACTCTTTGATAAAGATGCCTCCCTCTCCTTGCTCGAATACGAGGTAGTCAGCGCGATCTGCACTGACCTAATGATCTGAACCGCCTATTTGAATTATTGGCAGGTTATGGAGGCATAATGCCATTTCCATCTCCATCTCCATCTCCACCACCGTAGGCGTTAAACTCTAAACGATTGAATTTTTAACTTTTTAAAAAGACTGAAGTTTCACGTCCACAAAGGCTCTGAGCTTAAATTATGCTAAAAGTAAAGATTAAATTTTAACCCTTTTGGAGTATAATTGCACTATGTTATCGGATTTTATGTCCTAACCTAATGACCAAAATCAGCGTTGGCACTTTTTGCCGTACTCTGGATTTAATTGTTATTTACACTCTACTTTTAATTTTAATAATCTGCCAAAAGCCTTTTCTGCTTCTATTGCATCTTTTTTGCTATGCTGGGCACATGCCGGTAGTTATTCTAAATGTTGCTACAGATGCCAATCTGAATCTGCGCAAGCCTGTTCTTCTATTGCCATTACCACTGCGATTCAGTATCGATAGATCGCAGCTATACCCGTCTCCGTCGGCATCCGCTCACTAGGGACTATGAAGACTTGCCCACCCATCTTCAGGGTCAATGTCCCCAGGTCGTCGAGCACATCATCAACCTCCGGGTCAGCCAAGTCGTCAAACTTGATATCGCCGGTCGCTGCATTGATCTTACCTGGAATCTCGCGGTCGGCTTCGATCAGCAGCTTAGAGACCCGACCACCCACTACAGCCTTGGCGACGTGCCCAAGTTCGTCGTGACCGGCACCCTTGGATCGTGCACTGCGGAACTCCTCGCCCAGCGCAGCCAGCCGTGCCAAATAGCGCGGTTCGAGAACCTGCCAGGTGCGCTGGCGGAGTTCATCGATGGATAGGGCGTCCGGTTGGATATCAAGACCTTCGTCAATCAGGTATGGGTTGTGGCTGACTTGGCGGAACAGTTGGTGATGCTCCGGCAACGTCGCCAGGATCAGCGGCAGGGCCGAAGGCCGCGAGTGGTGCTCCATGATCGCGCGGTCGATGGAGCGGAAGAATCGTTCTGTGTCGATGTCCACCTTAGATGCTTTCCCACCGTGTCCATGGTACATAGGCGAGTGCCCTTGCCAGACGCCGCCGTAGGAGGCGACGGTCTGGTGCGACTCATACAATTCTTCTCCAAGTGCCTCGGTGATCGTCTTTGGGACGCCCTGTGCCGGTTCGATCTCGTCCAAAGTATAACGATTGCCCTCGAACAATCTGATCTCCTTTCGGTTCAAACCGAGAACTTGATAACGGTCGGCTGACTGAAGGATGTACATCAGGGGTTTGGTGTGGAAACTATCTGCTACAATAGCCAATTCGGCAACCGGACGCTGTAGCTTGTAAACCCGGAACCTGCCTCTTGCACCCAGCACTGCCAGGCCGTCTAGGGTGTGATTCCAGAAGTCGCGATCTTCAGCCAATGCCAGAAAGGGATCCAAAAAAGGCTGGATATCATACGCAAGATATTTCCGTAATAGCGACTCTTTTAGTGCCTTCACGAGGTTCCGAAACCGGATCGGATCCTGCTGGTTTTCCGGATGGTGCCGATGTGTAGGTTGGTAGAGCGAGAGACACGGCGGCTCACAAGCCTCCAATACCCCCGCTGTGTAGTCTTGATTTATCGAATTCATTATTTCCCCTCTCTTATGTGATGTGTTTTATCTGGGCCGGCGCACTCGACAGCTATCCGCCCCCGGCTAGGTATCAAATGGGGAGCGCGAGCGTGCTAACCATTAAAATAATGACGCTACCTCCGCGTACTACAGTGCATGCTTTTGTTAGGTGCGTCGTCCAATCTCATTCCTTCCTCATTTGCTTCGTCTAAGTGTTACTCTCTTTTTTTTATTCAAAGCATTGTAGCGACACACGGCCGTGCGT
The DNA here is from genome assembly GCF_900696675.1 of uncultured Candidatus Kuenenia sp. Lineage (NCBI taxonomy): Bacteria > Pseudomonadati > Planctomycetota > Candidatus Brocadiia > Candidatus Brocadiales > Candidatus Brocadiaceae > Candidatus Kuenenia > uncultured Candidatus Kuenenia sp. Next base: position 2,414 of record NZ_CAADGZ010000211.1, read on the forward strand.
CTCTACACAAACAACCCCGTTCCCAAGCTGGACAGACTGGGTCAAATGAACCTTGTTGTCGCATAAGTGGGGATAACTCCTTACATTTTGCCTGTTTTATGCCCTATTTATTACTGTTTTTCCATTAAAGTGGGGAATGCATATCGCGAAATAGGGTAAAATTGCCGATTTGACCCAGCCTGTGGAACCTGGGAACGATAGGAAAGTCAGTACCACCAGCATAGCTGGTGGCTTGATTAGCCCTAAAAGGGCATTGTTACTAGCTCCCCTTAAGGGGTTTCTTCGCATTCTTTAGCACATGTTTCTTACTTAGCGGTTGTTTCTTAGCCGATCCAGTTTGTTAATCCTGTTAATTGATGCTCCTATCACTAGTTTCCCTAAAAGGGTTTACTTAAAAGGGTTTACTTAAATCAGTATCATACTTACCCTCTATGGATTCGTTGAGGTCTTGATCTTGAATATATTTCCTTATCTTTGCTTCATCCAAACCAACAGTACTCACATAGTATCTACGTGCCCAAAAACTATTGTGTTGGTTCACCGTGAATTGGAATTTTCGAATTCAAAATAAGCTACTAAACTGGAGCTTTACCCCAGACCCCCATGGTTTATTTTAGGCATAAGAGGAACTCTGGTTCGTCATTCTTTGGTTGTGAGTGAGAGAGGAGCGATTTGCCTCCTCTCTAGGAATGACGATCCGTCGTCCCTCGGCGGGTTGCTCCCCAGCAGAGCCCGCCTCTGTTTTACCGAACGGCACGATTCTATTCCTTCACCTCCTTTCTGTCAAGCGATCTTTCGTTTAGCCGCCCGCCGTTGCCGCGCTTCACTTAATTTTCGGTCTCGTTCCAAAAAGATTTCTTTTTTACGTCCGAGCAATTTGTCCTGCGGGGCGATATAACCTATTGCGCTATGTAA
>NZ_CAADGZ010000212.1:0-3274 GCF_900696675.1 uncultured Candidatus Kuenenia sp.
TGCCAAGTTAGGTTGATGCGTATGAGCTTCATCCAGCCTACACGATTTGATGCATGAATCACGATTTTCATGTATCTCGCATCCCGCATCGTGTATCACACCGGGCGAATGCCATTCGCCACTACTGTCAGCATTCTTAGCTTCCGATCTTTTTGGCAGTGAATAAACAATCTCCCCCTCATTCGTGACAAATACCGTCCCGCCAAAGGTATTAGCGTAAAATTTAACCTTTTCGCCCATCTGTCCTTCATTGGAAATAAAGGGAATCTGGAGTTTTCCTATCTTTTGGTTAACCGCCTTGTTTGACGGTTTACCTGTGCCTTCTTGCGCAAATAACGGAAAAGCAAAACCAAATAACAATAAAAGCACTATCGAAAAGTTAAAAATATGGGTCCTTTTTTTCATAAGTATTGTCCCTTTAAATTAAGGTAAAAGTTTATAGGGTAAAATTGTGCGTGCATTATAGACAACGCAATTCCATCGTCAATATTTAAAAAAGACCAACCACGCATGGGAGAAGCAATGTGGGGGCAGCCCATTAGAAGGTTTTCAAAAGGATAACCCTTGATTTGATTTGCCACGTAACAGAAAATGGTAAGCTCTACTTGTGGCTATTCAGCGTGAACATTATACAGCTTGTTCTGCGGTTCGGTCTTCTCTTTAAAAAACCGCATAAGGCCTGAACCCGCGAATGTAGTTTCCAGTACAATTACGTTCCCAAACAGATACTTCACTATGTTCAGTACAAGGTTTGAGAACGAGAGTATTAATGTTCAAAAACCCGGTTTTTTTACCTGCGTAGTTTTATGTACTCAATATCTTTCATTTCATACTTGCCCAATCCCTTTTTCCCTGCATTGACGATGTGTTTTGCTTTTTGCGATACAGGCATTAAGCGGTTTTCTCTGCGTTTTGCATCTATTATATCAAGCCCTATCCGGTCTATTGCCACAGGGTCTGTTCCAAAAAACAACTGTTCTTCATTCCAAATAGTGTTGGAGGCCTTGGGTCTGGGGCCTCCTGAGAAGCATGCCTGTAATGCGTCAACAATATGCAGGCGCAGTTTATTTTTAATGGCAGGATGGGCGCAAACCTCCGCAGAAGCAGGGTCGCAGTAATAGGGTGAAGAATGAAACCGCGGGGTATTATTTATTACGCCAAATCCGATATTTTTGAGACACAGGGTTACGCCGGCAATGCCATGGTCTTTCATTACCGGCACATTAATAATGGCAGTAGTCTGCTGCGTGACAATCCTGCTGAAAAGAGACCTTGCGCCGTCATCCTGGCGTAATTTCGGGTCATCGTCGTGCGATTCGTAATAGACATCCCTGTCGTATCCTGCCGTATGTTCCGTGCCGTAATACCGTACGCCGGCGGTTCCTCTGTTTACCTCATAGCCTGCGCTGACCAGATGTTCTTCAAAACGGTCCCAGACGATGATATTATTTTCCTTAACGCCTGCAGCAAGCAACCCGGCTATGATGGCGTTTACCACTTCCGGTCTGGTAGAAAGCAATTTGCCGCCTATCGGGTTGATCTTGACGCCTACAACATCCTCCGATGTAAAAAAACAGCGCCAGGCGTCTTTAGTGGTTTTTTTGCCGGTAAGCGCAAACATTCCTTCGTCCACCATTTTATCAACCCTTATTTGATCAGGGGCACTCTTGCTTATAATCCCGATGTCTTTTACGGCAATAACCCTGCTCTTTGATAGCATATCGGTATCAGAATCTGCGCCAAAGGTTTCTCTGAAGCCATTAATGCCCATAGCGCCTATTCCAACCCCAACGGCGCCCATCGCGGCATTCCTTAAGAAATCCCTACGAGAAAAATGATTGTTTTTTAAGTCCATAACATCCTCCTCTTTAAAATGTCAAGAAATTAAGGAACCTATATATTTTTATTTAATTCATACCTTTTAATCACACCGGCGCCAACGCTATCGCCCCACACGTTTACTGCAGTACGGAATCTGTCTAAAATCCAATCAATTGCCAGGATTAATCCAATGCCTTCGATGGGTAAGCCAACGGACTTAAGCACTATTACCATAGTAATTAATCCCGCCTCCGGAATGCCTGCAGCGCCTATGGCTGCAAGTGTTGCGGTAACAAATATAATGATTTGCATTGCGGGCGTCATGGTTATTCCATATGCCTGGGCGATAAATATCGCGGTAACTGCTTCGTAGAGAGCCGTTCCGTCCATATTTATTGTTGCTCCCAACGGAAGAACAAAACTTGCCGTTCTATTTGAAATTTTATTTTTTTCTTCAGCGCATTGCATGGTAAGCGGAAGGGTCGCCGAGCTGGACGCTGTAGAAAATGCATTTAGCAAGGCGGCGCTCATGCCTTTTCCAAAAATAACAGGACTCCTTTTCCCGAATATTTTTAGTATGAGGGGCAAAATAACGAAACCGTGAATGGCAAGACCGATTAAAACCGTAAAAGAATATTTTCCCAGTAAGTACAATTCAGGAATGAATCCGCTGAATCCCCCTGCCTGTCCAACCCTGGAAGAAATCAAACCGAAAATACCAATAGGCGCAATATACAGCACCCAGTGTGTTATTTTCATAACCGCATCATTGAGAATAGAAATGACATTAACCGCAGATTGGGCTTTTGGCCCCAATGCAGATAATGACAGACCAATTAAGATGGAAAAGACAATTAAGGGCAGAATCTCCATTTGAGCCATTGCGGCAAAAATATTATGTGGCAACATCCCCTGCTTCCCGCTTTCTTTGTCACCTATTAGTATTTGTCGAAAGACGCCTCCCATCGTATCCTCATTGACACCATAGGGATTATTTTCCTGTATTGTGTAAGATGCGTCAGGATAGATTTCACCTGTCGACAACCCTTTTCCAGGCTGAATAATGTTTACCAGGGCAATACCGATCAGTACGGCAATACATGTCGTTGTCAGGTAGTAAACTATTGTGCGCCAGCCAAGTGTCCCAAGACTGCTAAGATCGCCGAGATTTGTTATTCCAACAATAAGCGATAAAATAACAATGGGAATTACAAGCATCATTAATGCGTTGATGAATATTTCGCCCAGCAGGGAAAATTTGACTGCTATGTCAGGAACGAATCCCCCCGTTACCATACCTGCAACTACCGCAATAATAATATACAACCTAAATCCTGCAAACAAGGCAAAGCCTTGTTGCAGGAATAGGATTGAAATGGTAGGATTTCCAAGGTATTCGGCGGTATATTGATAACAAAAAACACCTGAAAGGAGATTCACCATTTCGATGAAG
>NZ_CAADGZ010000213.1:0-3262 GCF_900696675.1 uncultured Candidatus Kuenenia sp.
TTGACGGAGAAAGGCCAGAAGTTCTCTTGTTCACTGATGACCGCTTCAGCCCTTGATATTAAAGCACTTACGGAAATGGCGGCATGAAAAACACGCATAAAAAACAAGAAATTGATGGATAGTAGTACAAAAAACTCAGCTCTGAATAATTCAAATTGGCTCCGAAAGGGGGGTCTGTAAATATATAGTCTACGGAGTTGTTCGGGGCATCTGCGAAAGAACTACTATTTGTTGAAATTGAATAATTGTTAAAATTAAGCAATAGTACACTACGCTTTCCATTTGCCAAGCGTTTTATCCTGTTAGGCAAGATGGTCATTGCGTCCAATGGCATTATTGTAGACGATACGTAGAGTGTCCCCGCAAGAGGCCCGCTTTTGTTTGCCAATCTCCATCGACTAAGCTTAGACGCATAGATGAGAAGGCTTGTAAGAGCAAGTTTAAGCATTCTGCTGTGTTTTGTTTTCTCTGCCTTTGACAAAAAGCATGAGATTACCGCTGCATCTCGATTTGTGTAAAAATGGTGAACATGTGTTAAGCCAATGGGATCGTTCCGCCTAGTTTCTTTCCCCACCATCATACGTTCAACTGGAACCCAATAGGATGATTTGTGTTGTTCTATTCGTTCCGAAAGTTCAGTATCAAACGAATCAGGACTCTTTTCAAATCGTTTCTTGCCGACCGTGTAGTTCAACAAAACCGGGACTTGCTTTGACTGGCGAACTGTCTGCATCAGATAGTTGTCATATCGTGTCGTCCATGCCCTCTCCATGGCCCTCTTGGTAAGTTTGGCCTTGCAGTTAGGGCAATTGAATTCGTCAAATACTTTGTCTGAATCTTTATCAACGGCAACATCCCAGAAAACCACGTTACCAGCACACTCAGGGCAAACAAACACATCCGACCAAACCGTATAGTTGATCTTTCCTTTAGTTTTACCATCCGTGTGGAGCGTCTCGTACATCCATCCACACTCTTCCTCGACTTCCCTGAGAATGCGTTTGGCCTCTTTCTCAAACGCTGCAACATCGACTGGCGTGTTGTAGTTGTAGGCAATGAAAGTAGCAGCCGGTGAAAGGTCATTCAGCACCGCCCGGCGAACGCCAAGTTTGGAGAAAGGTTTCCACACCTTCTTACCGTCTTTGTCAGTCTCTTCCTGCAAAATGGTCCCGTCTGGCTTCACCTGGTAGCCGAGAGACATTACCACTTCGCGGTCGCCACACATCTGCGCAGCCACACCGGTCATGCCTGTTCCACAGAACCCATCAAACACGATGTCACCCGGCTGTGTGTAATGCAGGATGTAACGCATGATGGCCTTGTGCGGCACCTTGGTATGGTAGGAGTGCGCGTTGTAGATGGGGTCGTTCTTGCCCTCGCTCACATCCGCCGCAAAAGGCTCGCGATGGTAAAGCTGAGTGTGGGGCAGGCTTTCCAGCCTGCCTTCTGCATGAAGAGTCACCAAACTGCTGTAAGGGTAGTCCTCGGGGTTTTCCACCAGTCCTGCTTTCACAGGATTGTTGTGGATATATTCAAATTTATCCAACCAGTCCGCTCCGTTTCTTATGAGGTGATCAAAGTTTTCATCCTGCCAAAAGGAGCCTTTTCTCTTCATGATTTTATTGAGTTCCATTGCTGTATAGCCTTTCAAGCCCTGCATAATTTTAGCCAGTGTATTCCCTTGCGTAGGTCTGATCAAAAGGTGTACATGGTCAGGCATAATGACATAAGCATCAAGCAAGTATCTTTCCTGGTGGAAAAACCATAATGCTTCCTCAAGGAGATTAGGCATATTCAATTGACTGGCAGGCTGGAAAGTATTGGCAGTATTGGCAGCCTGGAAAGGCTGCCCTACATTTTTATGGGTTCGGAAGGTGATGAAGTAGGATGATCCCGGCAATTCCCAGTGAGGCAGTCTTCTTTGATATTGATGGACATAATCCAGATCTTTTTTTTGAAACTCCCGAATTTCCGGAAAATTCAGGGCAGGCCGGAAAGCCTGCCCCACACTTTTCATGGATAACCATTCTCTTACCCTTGCTACTTTCTTTTCTTTTTCCCACTGAGCAATGAAATCGGCAATCCAGGGATTCGGGCAGGCGGTGTAATACGGCGGATCGCTCAGGTTCAGTATGTCCTCGTCGCTGCCAATGGGAAAGCCTTCGATCTTGCGGAATTCCGGGTCATGCAGTTTCTTGCGCAGCTCCTCGGTAAAGTGGGCACGACGGGCCTCGCTGTTTGGGAATTCCTTTCCCAAACAGGTCTCTGGTCCAGAGTCAAGAGTCTCGATTCTTTGCTCTTTGAACAGCGATTGTTGTTGATAGTTGTTTGTGCTCATGTGTTCTCCGGCTTATTCTGAGTGTGGCGCAGGCTTTCCAGCCTGCTGCTGCTGCTGCTGCTACTCCTACTCCAAGACGATTCTAACTTTGTTTGGGTCTTTGCCTTTGATCAGGCAGTCCACGTAGTCGCCGATTGCGCGTTTGAATTCGTTCGGGGTGGATGGCCCAAGATTCGAAACGATTTCCAGCAAATCCGTTTTCTTAACGGGGACCTTTTGTAGACCGGCGAGAACTGTTTTTAACGTCTGAACAAAATTCCCGTTAACCGGGTCTGGCAGTTCCTTCGATTCAATGAATGCCTGAATGATTTTCTTGTCATCCTCATGCAACAACTCGTTTACATTTGCCTTGGTGCTCGGATCGTCCAGATTGTTCAGGATGGTCTTGGTCCATTGTTCAATGATTTGGTACAACTGTTCGTCCATCTGATCGAGCTGTTTTGAACCAGTCACCGTGAACCCGGAACCAGAAATCCCAATTTCAGCCGCAGGCCGAAATTGGCAATGCGGGCAGATGGGTGTTGAGTCCAGGTTTTGCACGGTCAGGGCGAAGCAGCTCTTCAGCCTCGCCAGACGGTTCTGGTAATCGAAGAGCTGTTGCCGGGGCATCAGGTCGATTCCTGCCAGCCTGAGCAGGGTTTGCAGGCGCGGATCGTTGAGCAGCCCTGCTTTCCGCTTGTCGTCGTTCACGCCCAGGCGGGCCTTGGTATGCAGACCGATGTAAGTGACGATGTAATCCTTCTTAAGCTTCTGAAGCTTGTCCCCGATGCCCTTGGACTGTGCCACAAGTTCGTTCATATCCAACTGTTTGAGTGCATCAAGAATGTCCTGCCGGATGGCCTTCATGTTGTCCACCCATTCATGCCCGGCAGGCAGCACCGCTTCCGCGGTGGAGAGCCAGGAAGCGGTCTGGCCGTGATCCAT
>NZ_CAADGZ010000214.1:0-3258 GCF_900696675.1 uncultured Candidatus Kuenenia sp.
GTCATTGCGAGGGTCTTTTCCGAAGCAATCAGTATACTACGAGATATTTCGTGACGTAAGAAACGCCATATCACGGGAGAAGCAAATTAAGGGTGGCTCAAGGGCTAAAAAAATAGCATTAATTAATGGAATGAATGCAGGATGGAAGGATCTCTATGACGGTCTATGAGATTGCTTCGGAAAAAGCCCTCGCAATGACAAGCTGATACCCTTGTAATGACAAGCATGTGGTTTTGGTATGATGGATAGAGCCTCGGATTTCTAATCCGCTTCCGCTTGTAATGACAAAATAAGTCATCAGTCATCATGTTTCATTTGCAACACCCAGAAACGATGAAAATGGTTTTATAGCCATATCATATTGCGGTACCTGTGCTTAAACTATCTTTTGTAGTCTTATTTTCGAGCCAAACGCCTTTGATTATACAAAAAAGAAAATAATTATTGCAGGCATGAAAAAACATCATATCAGGTACGACGGGAGGAAACTCCAGCCACCACGAATAAAGCATTCCTTACGGTTATTAGCAGTGTATTGCGGTTTCTTTCTGCTTATTTTAGCCCTTAATGGCGTTGCCTCTGTACAAACCAACTGGGCAGATAATTATCATCGCCCTGAAAATATTTTTGAAAAAGGGTGTAACGAGACACCTGCGCTGTTTACCGGGATAAATAAGTACCTATTGGCTAACAATGCACCTCACGATTTAGTCGCTATGCAATGGTTCTTAGACGGCAACGTCATGGCAAAACAGGCGGACATATTTACCGTTGAAGCGGCGAGTTTTGCAGAAGTGGAAGATGCAAAACAACATACCATGCGTGTTTCACGCATGGTACCCTTTCCTGTGTGGTTAGAACAGCGGGATCATATCTACGTTATTTGCGCAGGGTACTCCACCAGACAGGATGATTTATTGCCCTATGTGGAGTCGATTAAAAAAAACGGCTACCCAAAGGCGTCTTTGGGCATTGTCTCCTTAAAGGACAGAAAGGTTATTCTGGAGGCATCTCCTTCGCTTGAAATAAAGAGGAAGGGTGATGAACAATCTTTGGAGATTATGAGGAAGAAGCAGGTTGGTACGGGAAGGGTGGATCTTTCTGATGTGGAAGAGAAATTGCTCGAAAGCGATGAAGCATCTGAGGAATTCTTTCAGACGTACGAAGGAGACTATTATATTGGCAAGGCATGGAGAAGTTACCACGCGGGCAATTTTGACATGGCAATTAAATTTTTCCAATTTGCCGCTTCATTTACTGAAACCGCGCATGAGTCAAATCTTGGCACTGCATATTGCTATATCGAACAGGGCAGGAAAGATGAGGCGCTTTCTATTTTTGATAAATTAGTGGCAGAAAAATTTAAGTTAAAAGAGATTGCAGGCGTTCTGGCAAAAATAGAATATTTTGACAAAGCCCTCGAAGTGTGCAATAAGGTGCTGTACACCGACCCGTTTAATGCTGATTTCCTGATGTTGAAACTAAATATTCTTCTGCAAAGAAAGAATTATGACGAGGTGAGGGCTATTCTGGCGGGAGTGCCAAATGATAAAAATACCCTCGAATTATTATTGCTCGGTGCAGATATAGAGGCGTGGTCGAAAAACTATGAGAAGGCAATAGAAAAATATCAGCAATTAACAGAACAGTTTCCGGAAGAAGGCAAGGCCTGGCTGGGATACCTGAAGACGGTAACATGGTCAAAAAACTGGTTATTATTGTCGGACATTTTACCGCAAGGTATCGAAAAGATTGAAATGACGGATGATGACCGCCCCTTTTTTGTGGATGCCTTTCTTGCATTGGGGAATATTGAAAAAGCGCTGGCGGTGTGGGATGAAATGGATGCAAATGCAAAGGGCTGGAGCAAGTCTTTGTCAGCAATAGTTGATAAATATATGTCATTGGGGAAACTGGAGGAAGCGACGCATTTACTGGAAAAAGTATTGGCGACCAGGAAGAAAGATATTCACCTGGCGGAACAGTTGGCGTTAAACTATTTTTACTCGGAAATGCCGGAAAAGGGGTTTGAAGTAATCGGACAGTTTCAAACCGATCCGGAGGCGCAACTAAATATTGAACTCACAAGGGCGGAAATCTTCGCCCTGTTAAAAAATTATGAAGCGTCTTTGTCCATCCTGCAAACAATTGACGTATCAAAAGAAGAAGGAAATCGGGCAGAAACGGTGGAATTAGAGAGTTATTACGGATTGGAAAAAGATGAACAGCTTTTGGAAAAAGCGGCGCTCTATTTAGAAAAACCGCCGGAAGAGGACATAATTGACAGGGCAAAAATACTGACCCTTTCTATTCTCTCCCGGATAAGAATCGGGCAGTACAAAGATGCGGAAAAAGAGATTGAACTATTATCCACTATGCTGCCGGAAGATTACGGCGCGGCGATTCTCAGGGTCTTGCTCAAAAATGCAAGTAAACAGTTAACTGATCGCGATGAATCGATACTGGCACTGGGCAAACAACTATCAGAGTATTCAAAAGACGTCGCTATGGTACGACCACAGCTCCTCGGTGATGAAACGCTGTATGACCAGACAAAGATTTTGTCAATGCATATTCTTGAAGCATGGAGAATCGCCGGTGAATTGTCAAACTATAAAAACAAAGACGTCCTGCAGCAATTGGCAAGGGCGGAATATAAAGCGGGCAATTACCAGCAATCTTTCGACATTTATACAGGACTCTATGAAGAAGAGAACAATGAGCGGTATAAAATGGGGATGGTGGAATGTATGCTGGACTATGGCAATATAAAAAAGGCAACCGAATTATTTGATGAAATTCAAATGCTGCGTTTGCCGCCGAAAGACGTCCCCCGTTATTTCGAGAGTATGATTCGATTGCAAAAGGATGAAGTATTATTTTTTAATACAAAGCTGTCGCAGCTCCCTGAAGATAGCGCCGCTACGGTCACAATGAAAACATTGGTTATTATTGAGCGATTAATGAATGGCGATGAAGTTTTTGCTGATAATGAAATAAAGCGCTATCTTACAGCGGATGTTCACCCCTGCCAAAACGCATAAGTGCTTAATACATAGTTTGTTAAGGCTGTATTTTTAATAAATATGTAGTCACTAATATATTGTTATTATACGACAATATACTTGACTGATAATGGTTGTTATCTGTACAATGGTGGACATGCATATTGTAGAGAACAAGTCAAAATCCGGTAAAAAAATCTATCGATCTACCCTTCTGCGGGAATCGTACCGTGAGGATGGGAAGGTCAAGAAA
>NZ_CAADGZ010000215.1:0-3246 GCF_900696675.1 uncultured Candidatus Kuenenia sp.
AATGTATTTGAATACCCTCACCGTTTAACCCTGACAGGGTTCCAAACCCTGTCAGGGTTGTTTCATTCATATACTGGTGAAGCATATATACAATCGCTGCTATATCTCTGAAATAAAAATATAATCGTAGTGTTTGTTTACATTTTCTCTACCTTAACGGCACACACCTTATACTCCGGTGTAAGCGCAAGCATATCTTCTCCAGGCCCCGTTAACACATTCGTCGGTGTTTCAGGATAATGGAAGGATAGAAAGACGCTTCCCAAACGGGATTTTTCCGTTACCTCCGTCTTCACTTCCAGCGAACCACGCCTCGAAGATACTCTGACCTTCTCGCCTGATTTTATATCCAGTTTCGCCGCATCCGCCGGATGTATCTCCATAAACTCCTCAGAGTTTATGGCGCATATCTCCGGATTCCTCAACGACATCGATCCATTATTATACTGATACAGCCGCCGGCCGGTTGTCAGCAACAACGGATACTCTTCGTCCGGCAATTCTTCTGAAGGGGTATACATCAGGTCGTTAAACATCCCCCTACCCCTTTTAAAGGTGTCTTTATGCAGTATCGGCGTTCCGGGATGATTCATGTCCCACACAGGCCACACTAACCCGTCTCCCTCCAGGCGCTTATAATTGATCCCCGCCATATCAGGCGTCAGCTTCGCTATCTCATCCATAATCTCACTCGGATGATTATAACTCATAGGGTATCCCATTGCCGTGGCGATTGAACAAATAATATCCCAGTCCGATTTCGTTCCCTCCGGCAACGGTATAGCCTTATGTAGCCTCCGTACTCTTCTCTCCGCATTGGTAAACGTACCATCCTTCTCAAAGTAACAACTCGTTGGCAATACCACATGCGCAAGTTTCGCCGTCTCTGTCATGAATATCTCCTGCACCGCCAGAAATTCAAGCTTGCTTATTGATGCCCTTACCTTGTTTATATCCGCCTGTGATATCGCCGGGTCATAGCCTATTATATACATCGCCTTCAAATCCCCGTATTCTATCGCACGGTACATCTGCGGCTCTTTCAAACCGGGCTTCTCCGGAAGCTTCTTTACCTTCCATGCTTCAGCATGCTTACGGTTGGCTTCCGGATCGTCCACCCTCTGGTAACATGCATATACGTCCGGCAATGCACCCATATCACACGACCCCTGTACGTTGTTCTGCCCACGCAGAGGGTTTATACCCGTATTCGGACGCCCAACATTCCCGGTTATTAGCGCCAGATTCGCCAAAGACATTACCCCGTGCGAACCCGCCTTGTGCTCCGTCATCCCTAACCCGTAAATGATCATACCCTTGTTCGTACCCGCATACATCCTTGCGGCTTTTATTATGTCTTCCTTCGGGACCCCGGTAATCGCCTCCGTCTCTTCAGGGGTATATTTGCTTACTACCTGCTTCAGCATTTCAAAGTTCTCGGTACGCCTTTCTATGAAGTCGTCATTCTGCAATCCCTCTTTTATGATTACGTGAAGGAGTCCGTTTATGAGCGCCACGTTTGTCCCTGCCCTTAACTGAAGGTGTATATCCGCATATTTGACCAGTTCTATTTTTCTGGGATCTATTACGATGAGCTTCGCTCCGTTCTGCCTCACCGCCTTTTTTATTTTTAACGCGGCTACCGGGTGGGCTTCCGTCGTGTTGGAACCGCTCACGATGAGCACTTCAGCGCCTTCAATATCGGCCAGTGAGTTTGTTGCCGCCCCGCTCCCAAGCGCAGCCCTCAGCCCCGTTACCGAAGGCGCATGACATACACGTGCACAATTGTCCATATTATTGGTGCCCATTACCACACGTGTAAATTTCTGGGCAAGAAAGTTTTCCTCGTTTGTACCCCTCGATGAACTCAGACACCCGAATGAATCCGGGCCGTACTTTTTCTTTATCTCCGAAAATCTCTTCGCCACAAGGCCGATTGCCTCTTCCCAGCTTGCTTCCCGAAACGGTTCGTTTATGTTATCACGCACAAGCGGCGTTTTTAAACGATCCTTGCTTGAATAAAATTCAAATCCATACCGCCCCTTAACACAGAGGCTCCCATAATTGGGCGCAGAGTTTATATCCGCCGTTACTTGTAATATTTCATTGTTTTTTATATGGAGCACCAGACTGCAACCCACCCCGCAGTAAGAACATACCGTCCTCACTTTTCTGGTCTCCCATGAACGCGCCTTCTTCATTACCGGCTTGTCCATTAACGCCCCCACCGGACAGACGGATACACAATGACCGCAGAACACACAACCCCCGTCCTGCATCGATTTCTCAAAGGCGGTTGATACCCTTGTCTTTATCCCACGATCCGAAAACGTCCACACATGCTGCCCCTGCACTTCATCGCATATCCTGACACATTTGCCGCACATTATGCACTTGTTCATGTCACGGTAAATGGCAGGATTAGACTCGTCAGGCGCAGGCACGGGATTCTGCTTCACAAACCGCGATGTCTTTACGTCATACTCATACATCAGGTTCTGCAGGCTACACTCCCCCGCCTTGTCGCAGGTAAGGCAATCATTGGGATGATTCGACCAGAGCAATTCCAGATTCAGCCGCCGGGAACGCAGCACCGCTTCGCTCCGGGTTGACACCTTCATGCCCTCCGATACAGGCGTCGCACACGAAGCCGCCAAATTGTCCTTCCCTTCCACTTCCACCACACATATCCTGCACGCCCCCGATGGCTTCAACCGCGGATCATGGCATAGTGTCGGTATCCGTATCCCAACCCGACGTGCTGCTTCCAGTATCGTCTGCGAAGGGTCTGCCTCCACACGCTTCCCGTCTATTATTACTGTTGTCATGTCTCCTCCTGCATTTTATAACAAAATAATGATTCCTCTGTATTTTTCATTGTTCTGAAAAAACAAAAAATTAGGTCACAATTTAGCTTTCCGAAAGATATGCTCTATAGCCTTACAATTTGTGCTTTATAAACAATGTCGTATAAATTAGGCCTTCAGCAACTTTCTCGATGTAGCGCGAAGTGCCACTTCGCTCGCGACGAAGCAATCGCTTCGTCCTACAAGCTTGAAATTCCTATACGTTAAGTTCAGCACGGACAAACAGCGTTTGTCCGTGCCATCCTATTATCAATTTAAATTCCACATTTTAGGCAGACGCTTTTTTAGCGATATTCTCTTCATACTCATTTTTAAAGTACTGCAGCGTAGAAACAACGGGATTCGCAGATGTTTGTCCCAGTCCGCACAGCGAAGACGT
>NZ_CAADGZ010000216.1:0-3220 GCF_900696675.1 uncultured Candidatus Kuenenia sp.
AAAAACAAATGTTTAAGTTTTTTCAAAAATATTAACGAGTATACAGATGAATTGTCTACTCTTTTAACTGAAAATTTTCAAATTATTGGCGAGCAAATTTCGAAAACCTGATTTGTTTGACTATATTGCGTATCTCGGATTAAAGAAACACGGTCTTCTTTCAACAAGTGTTCAAGGGTTTTCTTTTTAACGGGCTTACCTATTTTCCCACATGCGTTACATTGGGTTGTGAAATCTCTATAACTATTTTCTGGATTACAACACACCATTTAATTATAGCCTCCTATTCTAAACAACAACTCATTGTGCTAATATCCCTTCTAAAAGCCTAGGCAGCAATCTTTATAGCCTCACAGTCTGATGGGGAACCTGTCCATTAATAGAATTCCGTAAAAGTTCAAATACCGTGGTTATCTGTCCTTTACGCCTCCACCGCAGTGAATCCAGATTTTTCCAGCGCTTTTTTGATCTGTTCTTGCTGTATCCTTGCCGGTTCATAGCGCACGTAAGCGTGCTTTTGCGGTACCTTTGTTCTAACTTCCTGAATACCAGGGAGGGATCTTAAAATTGTGTTGATCTTTTCGGCACATCCCTCGCAAACTAAGTTTGGGATCAGGAATTCCACCTCTGCGAGCGGTGCAATCTCTGGCTCCTCCTCACGTTCCAGGTTAATAGCACGGATGCGGAGTGTGTTCAGAAGGATAGCAAAGATGCTCAGCACCATGACAATAATTGCGAGTATCGGCGAGACCATTCCCATCGCTGCAAGGATCATCCCAAAGATATTAAAGATCACCGCCACAATAACGTTTCCGGTTAAAGTGCGGTAGCTCACTTTGCCTAATATCAAGGCGCTGAACACATCTTGTATCCTGTCGCTTACCAGGATTACCCCAGCAGATTCAATTGCAACATCAGTGCCTGCACCAATTGCGATACCCACATTTGCCTGTGCAAGTGCAGGGGCATCGTTAATGCCATCACCGACCATAGCAATCCTGCGTCCCTCAGCCTGGAGGGTTTTGATTGCAGAGACTTTATCGGCGGGTGACAGTTCCGCCCTGACCTCATCAATACCGAGCGATTTGCCGATCGCTTCAGCCGCACGTCGGGAATCACCGGTCAGCATAACGGTCTTTACTCTGCGTTGTTTAAGTTTTTCAATCAGCCGTGCAGCGCCACGGCGTGGTGTATCCTGAAGTGCAAACACACCAATAGTTTTTCCACCATGCGCTACAACGACTACCGTTTTGCCCTCGGAACCCAGAGAATCAATATTCGAGCGTACCTCATTTGGCAGGTGAACTCCGTGTTCCTCAATAAATAACGGCTTTCCTGCCAGGACTTCATTACCGCCAATGATTGCAGATACTCCTTTGCCCGGCCATGCTCTGAAGTTTTCGGTCGGCTTTCTTGAAATACCCTCACGTTGTGCAAAGAAGCTGATGGCCTGTCCAAGGGGATGTTCAGAATGACCTTCTACTGAACCTGCATAGGCAAGGAGCTCTGTCCTTCCTGCATCAAAGGTTATAACATCTGTTACAGTTGGCTTCCCATAGGTGAGTGTGCCTGTTTTGTCGAGCACAATAGTATCAGTAGTTGCGAGTTCATGGAAGACCTCGCTTGCCTTTACCAATAGACCGATAGAGATTCCCTTACCGCCTGCTATGGCCGCAAGCATAGGTGTTGTAATTCCCAGGGCACAGGGATAGCCCATGACGATGGTTGTGAGTAAGGCGAGCGTTGCCTGTTTATAATCACCGGTTAAGAGCGCCCAGCCTATGAATGCAAGCCCGGCAATGATGAAGACTACCGGGCCGTAGTAGTTCATAAGCCGGTCTGCGAGCAGTTCAAGTGGTGGCTTACGGTCTGCGATCTGCGTCATGAGGCGTACAATCTGGCTCAGGAAGCTGTCCTGGCCGATCTTTGTGACACGGATTTTCAGTAAACCGTCGAGGTTCAGTGTACCTCCGATAGTTCCGGATCCTACTTCTTTTACGGACGGAAGCGATTCACCGGTAAAGCTTGATTCATCCACGCTTGCAATACCCTCGATTACTTCACCATCGAGCGGGATGCGTTCACCTGGCCGGACGATAAGGGTTTCGTTTACAGCAACCTCACTGGTGAGCGCTTCGACTGTCTGGTCTCCGCGCAGTACTCTGGCGCGTGATGGCTGGAGTGAGAGGAGTTTACGAACTGCCTCAGATGCCTTTTTTCTGGTACCGAGCTTGAAGTAGCCAAAGAAGAGGTGGAGCGCCATCAACCATGCGGCAACAGGCAGGAAATTCGGCCAACGATGGTCAAAAAGAGATAGTGTACCGATAACAAATGAACCCCACGCACCGGTTGAAAGTAAGACGTTTGCATTTATTACCCGCTGCCGGACGGCCAATAACGTCTTGCGTAGAATAGGATACCCTACCCAGAGCAGGACGAACGATGATATCACAAGGCTGAACCATGTCCTGTGTTGTGCTGTAAGCCTGAACAGGTTTAGGGGATCGACAAAGAGATCGACCAGCGCGAGCGCCATACCAATGATGCCACGATGCATGATGAGCTTAAATAGCGCTTCATCCGTGGTATACTGCTGAACTTCGGTCGCAGAGACGTTGTAACCGAGCTTTTCGACGGCGACTGAAAGCTCTGTGCGGCTGATTTGTGCTGTGTCCGCCTCGACGACAACAATTCCATGGACGAGGTTGACCAGCACGCTTTTAACACCTGGATAGCGCTTGAGCGCCTTCTCGAGAGTCATTGTGCAGAACGAACACATCATTCCGGAGACTTTCATCTGAATGGTTTGAACAGTTTCGGTTACCATGTTTATACCCTCCTTTTAAATTTAGGATGTTTTGAGGAATAAAGCTCCTTTCCAACAGCTAAGAAATATTTTGTTGGAACACAACCAACATTTACACAGGTACCACCCATAGGAAATCCTATATTTATAATGGCTGTTTTTATATTCAGTTCATCAGCCCTTGTAGCAGCCGCAAAACCCGCTGCTCCGCCGCCAATGATAATTAATTCAAACTGCTTGTTTGACATTATTTTTCTCCTTTCTTCAAACCAGTTTTGTAATAGTTCACCGGTAGAGTAGAAACAGACGACGAGAACTTAGGCAGAAGTTTGTTTTCTCTGTTTGCTGGCTGGTTTCCCGCCAGTGCCACCATATCTCCGCCATATACTTATCATCTGCCCCCCTCGTCAAACC
>NZ_CAADGZ010000217.1:0-3177 GCF_900696675.1 uncultured Candidatus Kuenenia sp.
ATAATTCCATCAACTTATTCATAAGTAGTGTCCTCCAAATTGTCTGATTACTATTTACGAGGATACTACTATACTTTATAATAAACTAAAAATCACCTTTTTGGTTGCGGCCAAAGGCCGCGCTAGGGAAATCGTGGTAATTTGTGGATTATTTATTTTACTACATGTTTGTGAACCAAAGGTTCATGGATGTTTCATTTTGTCATCTTGCTTTTGAATATTTTCTCCTTCTTTTTTCTGCCAGGCCTGTTATCTTCGTTTTCAAGCGCCTGTTCCAAATAAGTATGCCATTTATCGCCATAATGCTTTTCCAGCCATGTCTCAATATGTCCGGTCCAGCGATTGTATGCCTGCCGTATCGTTTTTATTACGGGGTGTACTTCTGAAGTGCAGAGAATAGATGGAACCTTTGGTACTTCTATTAGAAAATATTCCGAAGGTTTTTCATTCCAGATGGCACTTATTTTTACACTATCTTTACACTGATCTAGTCTTTTCCGTGTATCATCGACTGAACAATGGGGAGAGATTTTGCGCAAAAGAGCCTGGTCGTCTTTGATGGCATAAAAAAGACGGAAAACGTGTGTGTGTTTCAATCTGACATATTCTTCAGGGGCAATATACTCGTTGTAAATACAAGGTGCCGGGACGTCGTGCATAAAACTATCTTTCCTGTCGGGAAATGCCTTGCATACATACGGCCTGCGCTTTTTACCATACGCAGCGCATCGCAATAGTATCTGCATATCATCGGATGCGTCATCTTTCCATGTTAAATAAAACTCCAGGCACTTGCATGGATTATAAACAATATCCTTTGCGTGAAGGGCGGTATAAAGCAATTTTATGCCATACGCAGCGCTTCTTTTCCTGAAGATATGTTTCCATATGCCCAAATGATTCTGCTTCCTGGGAATGCTCATAAAACAACATATGCCGTCAGCACAAATGTCTTCTGTGTAACAAACGCGTCCTTTATTAGAATTTATTTCCATGTCAGAATTCTTCCTTTAATATCCGGTGAGTCGATGCCTCATGTTGATAAAAAGAGATTGTAACCGCGAATCTTTAGCTTTTTGAAGTAATCATATCTGTAAATTTTGCCATAAATGTGAGTGTGATATTTTAATGTTTTCTATTTTATAAATTACTCCGGAAACGATGCATACCAGCATGATGATTACGCCTATCATAAACAAAAAATCCTTATAGGAAAACCGCAAATGCGCCGTGTTGTACATTTCTCCGCCAGCACAAATACATAATACACTATGGTCTTTTCCGGGAGAATCAGGTCTTTTGTCAAATAATGTAAATGGGGCAGGGATATATTTTTTTAATTTTCTCCGGTGTTTAAAGCCGATAAAACGGTACATTTCAAACCGCAACAGCCTCTTACTGTTATTGATTAATTGAATGATATGATACAAAGCAGATACCATGCGTAATACAAGTGCCCGTGGTATATATAATTTCTCCACTCCTCTCAAAAAATCTGTATAGGACATAGTTACTGATACAACAACAATGAATACTATAGATAAATCAAGTTTGATTATAAAGCACAAAAAAGTCCATATTTCTTCTTTCGCAATACTTACTGCCGAACAGCTTCCTTTGATAAAATAACAAATAAATGCTCTTCTTAAAAAAAGAATGAACAGTAGCATAAAAGGCAATACGGTGATGGGAAACAGGACAAAATGAAATTTTTGCAATAACCGGGCTGGTGAAATATCGGAAAATAAAAAGATTGCAAGTATTAACAAAAAATATACTCCAAAATCCTTCGCCCTGCTCATCGGCGTTAAGGCCATGCAGGAAACAATAAAAAAAAGGGATATGATCTTTGCCCTTGGGTCTAATGTTTCCAAAAAATGCTTAGTACAGTTCATAATTTAATGTATAGGAATTTCAATATTTTTGGAAAGACGCATTGCATGTGAACCCGCTAAAGGATTTTTGATTTCTGCTGGAATTTATCCTTCTGAATCAGGGGGCAGGAACGGCATTTTCATGTCACCTCGAATGCTGCGTCGTTGCCAAAACCCGGACCATCATGATGAAACTTAATCCGCTTATCAAAAACAATACGGACGTGACAAACATTAGCCTTAACGCCATTTCCAGCGATTCCAGTGTTAACTGTTTTTTATTATCGCCGATATAGGGTTTATCCACAACTTCACCCCCATAGGTGCTTGGCCCTCCCAGTTGAACCCCCAATGCACCTGCAAAAGCAGCCTCGGGTATTCCGCTATTAAGGCTCTCATGTTTTCTTCCTTCCTGAAAAGCCGTCCTTAAAGAGGATTGAAAACCATGCCCGCATAAAAAAGAAGCCACAGGAATAAACAAGGCAGATAATCTTGCCGGGATGTAGTTTGCCATATCATCCAATCTCGCTGACGCCCATCCAAGCTTTATATATTTTTCGTTTTTATATCCAACCATAGAATCCAGCGTGTTTACCGCCCTATAGGTCATCGCTGCGACCGGTCCTCCAATGAAACAATAAAATAATGGCGCTAAAGTGCCATCAACACAACTCTCTGCCACCGTTTCTATAGCTGCGCGTATTATTTGTTCTCTGTTTAAATCTGCTGTATCGCGTCCCACAATGCGGGATAACATACTTCTGGCATTTTTTAAATCATTTATACGAAGCATGTTGATCACTTTTTTTGCTTCATCTGCCAGATTTTTTATGGAAATCGCAAAATAAACAATAATACCTCCCGTTATTACCTGACATACCGGGTTCCATTGTTTAGAAAGGGACATAATTTCGCAGGTGATTATATACACGCCGGACACAATGCCGCCGGTTAAAAACAACCCCATCAACCTTTCCGGCAGAGGCAATCTACGCACGATATATTCTATACAATGAATAGATTTCCCTATCAATCTTACGGGATGAAAACGCCATTGTGGATCGCCAATAGTTATATCAAGTATGAATGCGGCAATTATCTGGAAATGGATAAAAGAGAAGGAATCATACATTATTAGTAGAAATCATTAATTAATAAAAGAAAAACCACAGATTTCCTAGCGCGGCCTTTGGCCGCAACCAAAAAGGTGATTTTTAGTTTATTATAAAGTATAGTAGTATCCTCGTAAATAGTAATCAGACAATTTGGAGGACACTACTTATGAATAAGTTGATGGAATTAT
>NZ_CAADGZ010000218.1:0-3077 GCF_900696675.1 uncultured Candidatus Kuenenia sp.
ATGCTATCTTTCTACGCATACGGATTGCTCCATTGTGTGCGCATAGGCACAAACTTCTCTACGAGGATTAGGCTCGCAGAGGTGGTATTTTCAACCACTCAGGTATTCCATACTTCAAGGCACTCATTATACTCAAGGGATTCACAAAGTGTGATTTCAAAAATGCTATAACTATTTGTGTCAACAAAAGTTAAATCTAGTTTTAGAAATCCCTATTTGTGAACTCATAAAGTATAGTATAACCCTTGAGTATTATGTTATGAGTTATCAAACGCGTTTTCTTAAAAACGAGTTTGAGGAACGAATGCCGATGTTAATCACCACCATTTCTCATTTAAGCGAATACCCATTAATAATGAAAGATAAAGCTGCAATCGAAAAGAGGGCAGAGGGGCGCGAGTGCAAGCAAGTCTCACATCCATTAAATCCGCACTTTAGTGCGGTGATATTCGTAAGATAGTCTGAAAGAATAAACAACGTATTGTAGAAAAATGTCATGGGAAAACTACTTGGTATTGCTTTAAAAAAGGCTTCACGCGAGCCAATGATTATCGTTAACGAGGCGCATGTTACTATTAACGATGGTATTGAAAACGATTATAAAGGAAGTATTAAAAAAAGACAAATCACGGTATTGACACATGAAGCATGGGACGAAGCATGTGCCGACATAAAGAAGATATTGCCCTGGACAAACAGAAGGGCGAATTTGTTTATAGAAGGGGTGTCTCTTGTTGATACGAAAGATACTTTCCTGCGCGTAGGAGATGTTGTTTTGAAAATAAATGGAAAGACAACGCCGTGCTGGCGCATGGATGAGATTGCGCATGGGTTAATGGGTTCTCTGGAATCGTTTTGGCGTTGTGGGGTAAAATGCAGTGTGATAAAAGGGGGAAAAATTTCCATTGGCGACGATGTAACGATCTGCCAAACAGCAGAAATCACAGGAATTGCAGAAGAATAGCAGGTCGAAACATTTGCCGTAATTGTCAGAATATTCTTACTAAGGTACTCACTCATTGCGGGTTCAGGAACCAAAAAGAGTTTAACCACAAAGGGTACGAAGAATACAGAACACAAAGGACACAAAGAAGATGATAAAAAGGAGCGGGGAGGGTATCTTTGGTTGCGACTTTACTGTGCTATGGAATCTGCAATATATCATATAACATATTCATATTTATATTTTCCCTGACCGCCTCTGCCAATGCATTGTAATTGTCGTCTTTTGTCTTTTGGGTCTTTATGGAAGAGGTTTTTGTGGCATGAACGCCTTTTTTTTGTTTCAGATAAAATAAGAGTCCCGAACGAAACCCGTCGTTATCGAAAATCCCGTGTATGTATGTTCCCATAATATTTCCATCGTGGGATATGCACCCATCCGGGATATCAACCTGTTTGCCCGCCCGTTCAATAATCCTTGCAAATGGCGTACAGGTGTTCGCGTCTTCAAATCGTGTTCTTCCCATATGAATTTCATACCCCTGAATGTCCTCCTGCATGCCGGCGAATGGTTTATACGCCCCAACCTTTGCTCTTACCTGAAACGTTTGTTTTGATGTTTCAAAAGTAGTAATGCTGTTAACTAAACACAAACCTTGCGCACCGTCCGCTTGCGATTCAACATGATAGGGATCATTAATCTGTTTCCCCATCATTTGATAGCCGCCACAGATACCAACAATCATTGTTCCGCTATTTGAAAGGGTTATGATTTTGTTGAAAATACCTCTTTCCTTCAAAAAATGCAAATCGCCTATGGTATTTTTCGTGCCGGGGATAATGAGCATATCCGGCTTGCCAATCTCATCCGCATTATCCACAAGCCTCATGTTTACATCGTCTTCCTGCGCCAGTGCGTTAAAATCTGTGAAATTCGATATGCGGGGCAGTTTAATCGCTACAATATCCAAACATCTCTTTTCTGCCCCATTGTTATTGTTCTTATAGCTTTCGAGTGAAACGGAATCTTCATCGTCAATGTTAAGATTATGGAGATATGGCACTACGCCGATGACGGGCCGTTTGATGCGTCCCTCAAGCATTTCCAGACCCGGTTTCAATATATTTTTATCCCCCCGGAATTTATTAAAGACAATGCCTTTCACCCTTTCTCT
Organism: uncultured Candidatus Kuenenia sp.; assembly: GCF_900696675.1. Lineage (NCBI taxonomy): Bacteria > Pseudomonadati > Planctomycetota > Candidatus Brocadiia > Candidatus Brocadiales > Candidatus Brocadiaceae > Candidatus Kuenenia > uncultured Candidatus Kuenenia sp. Next base: position 2,118 of record NZ_CAADGZ010000218.1, read on the forward strand.
TTCATCTGTATTCAGCAGTTCCATTGTTCCCACTATCCAGGCAAATGCCCCTCCTCTGTCTATATCCGTAACGAGCAATACAGGGGCAGAGGCCATTTTCGCCATTCCCATGTTAACAATATCGCCGTCTTTCAGGTTTATTTCCGCCGGGCTTCCCGCCCCTTCTATAACGATAATATCAAATTGCCGTTGTAAGGCAGTGTAGGCATCCTGTATGACCGAAACCAACTCTCCCTTTTTTTGATAATATTCTTTTGCCGTCATATTCCCAACGGGTTTTCCCATAACAATAACCTGGGAACCACAATCTCCCGTAGGTTTTAAAAGAATAGGATTCATTTCAACCACAGGCTCTGTTTTTGCCGCCTCTGCCTGCGCTACCTGTGCACGCCCCATTTCTTTACCCTCTTTTGTCACAAAAGAATTCAGCGCCATGTTTTGCGCCTTAAAGGGGGCCACGCTAAAACCATCCTGTTTTAATATCCGGCACAAGGCACATACAAGAATACTTTTTCCTACGTGAGAACCGGTGCCCTGTATCATTATTGATTTGTTTTTCATAAATAATCACGTCCCTAAACTGGCATAGCTAGAACCAAACAAATACGAAAACAATCCTCAATCCTTAATCTGCAATTTATCGATTGCCAAACTGCATAAAAGGCCAATAAATATTTTGCCAAAAAGCACGCACTGACAAATGAAAGTGTGTAAAGAAATCACTGTTAAGGGAACTACTGCGGGTTCAGGCTTGTAACCCAATGTCATTAAGTTAAGCAAACGGCCAGAAAAGTCTCCCTTAATAAAGCTAATCTTTACCCACAAATTTCAAGAGCACCGTAGTTGTACGGCCAATTGAGCTGAAGGCTAAGTGGTGTAAAGTTCGTAAGCAACTTCAATATCAGCCAAACGTGACATGCCTCGCCAAAGTACTTCACTTCCGGGATGGCCATCACCACG
>NZ_CAADGZ010000219.1:0-2942 GCF_900696675.1 uncultured Candidatus Kuenenia sp.
ACAAAAGACAAGGTTGGCAACTCACAGACAAGCGAAGCAGATGAATACAGGAATCGTCTTTTTGCCGCCAAGGCGGGCATTAACGGCGCATGGTATAATTGGTTTGGCGACACAGGGGATATGCCGGGTTTTAAGAGTATTACCGAGGTTTCTCCCCGACTCAAACTCATAAGGTGCATACCCAACTGGGATAATCTTAATAATGTGCCGCTCAGTGAACGTACATGGGATGGCAGTGTTTATCATAGTACAAAGAGTTATGCGGGGAGTGATGTCATGTATTCACGTCATCCAAAGACAGGAAAGCTTTTTGCTGTGTTTTTGACGTTGTCAGGGGCTATAACGCTTAATGTGGGTGAGACGGTAACCGCGGTGCAGCGGACTGACGGTTATTTTGTTGAGTCAGGGGATGGGAGCGCCGATGTCAGCATTGTTGGTAACGAGGTAAGTTTAAAGAGCAAGGATAACATAGGTGAAGGATACATCTTTACCGTATCGGGAGATGGTGCTTTGTCAACAGTAGAGACCGGGTCAGAGACAGAGTCAGAGTCAGATGTGACATCGGGTTCGGAGACTTCGGATGAAACAGTAAATGGCAGTGAGTTGACGCATACGACGTTGGTTGAGTACTATCCTGCTGGCGGATCACGCAACAGTGTATCGTCAAAAAAGAGTACAAAAGCCATAATCTCTAAACAATCTGGCAGTACACAGACATGGCAGCAGGTAGTCAAAAGAACGCAAGCTCAGAAGACGGCGGGGCTTTCAGGGGGCGAGGGATGGCAGTTGATAAGTGGTATTGTTTATGCTCCATCCAATTCCAATATTGCATATTTAGTTTCCGACACAAATCAGGTATGGAAAACCACAAATGCCAATGCAGACCCTTACAGTATTAAATGGGAAAGAAAGGCAAATGGATTCTATGCCAACGGCGGGGCTTCTATAGTTGTTGATCCGACAAATCCGGATGTCGTTTATGTTGCTGGAAGTGAGATGAGTGCTAGCGGCAGTACGCCAATATCCAAACAGCATGATGCTGAAGGAATATTTAGAACGACTGACGGCGGTGATAATTGGACAAGAGTTAAGGATGCACATTTTCATAGAAGTCAAGGGTGTGGAGGCATCCACTTTGCTTTTGCCGGCGGCAGCATTTATGCAGCGCAGAGTGAAGGCGGACTCTTAAAATCAACCGATGGTGGAACAACGTGGAATTTGGTCACTAAATCCGGGGGCGGGTATGTTTTAGACGATCACGGTGGATTGTTTGATGTAAAGGTACATCCAACTAATAGCAATATCCTGTTTGTATCAACCGGCTGGGGATTATACAAGGTTGAGGATAGCGGCGGTTTTGCGATAGTAACAAAAATAAAAACAGGGCTGCCCTCTCATCCGTATGCAGTGGTTATTAATTACAACAACCCCAATATTATGTATGCAACGGCAGGTAGTAATGGTGTTTATAAATCAACAGACGGTGGGTTGAATTTCACACGAACAAAGGCGTCTCCGGTTAGCAACGGAAAGACTGGTAAGGCGCAGCAAATTGCAATGAGCCCCGTAAATCCTGAGAAAGTAATGGTAGGATTTCTTGGGTTATGGCCAACCAAACAGCTTTATTATACCCACGATGGGGGCAATAATTGGTATCAGACACAAACAATGGACGAAAAAAACGCCGATGGTTGGGTGGCCGGTTCTGAATTTTCTGGCGGATGGACGCAAGACTTTTCAGGTTCTGGAGAATGGTCTGCTCCGATTGCCTTTCATCCAACTGATGAAAATACGGCGATAATGGCCGGCCATGGTGATATCGTAAGAAAGACTACTGACGGCGGTAAAACATGGAGGTATTCAAATACCGGTTATACGGGTTCTGGAGGTCTCGCTACCAACCCGTCTCTTTTTGGATGGGATAGCGCCAATCCAAATACATTAGCAGCTTTCCACCTGGACTTTGGATCGATGTTATCGACAGACGGCGAGGATACTTTTAAGAGTATCGCAACCACTAATATCAATGCTGCTGCCGGTGGGGCAATAAAAGGTAATATTATTGTTAAAATTAACGGAAATTGGACGACGAATACTTATAATGTCGCTATATCAAGAAATAGTGGGGGTTCTTTTACTACTATATCCGATACGGCAGGAGGAGAGGAGTGGGTAGGCAGTTTAGTGAGTTTCCACCCACAAAACGATAACATTGTTTATGCAGGCAAATACAGGTTTGATAACATAGGAACTTCTGATGCCTTTACTGCGCTTTCAAAAACCGTCTATGGTATATGGCCCGGGAACGGCGACATTGTATATACCTGGGGGAAAGACAGTACTACCGGCAATTGGTATATTCAAAAATCCACTGACAAAGGAAACACGTGGTCGGCAACCAACCTGTACCCATCGATTCCTGTTAAAAGTATGAATACAGCCGGTATTAAACAAATTGCCATAGACCCCACAAACCAAGACAGAATCTATGCTGCGGTGAGGAATGAAGGTATCTATATCATAACAGATACAAGCGCCAATGGCGGAGAGACGATATACCGAGGCAATGCCGACGGTATTACTAAAAGCAGGTACGGATACGAAGATATCAATTCAGTAGCCGTAGACCAAAACAACCCAAATGTGGTGTATGCGGGCGCCTATGCCTCCTGGTATGGCCAGTCAAATGGTGTTTTTCGTTCAACTGATTACGGAATGACCTGGGCGAACATTAATGGGAATCTGGGTTCGGATATTAATATCCAGGGTATATCAGTCAATCCTCATAATAGTTATGTCTATATCAGCTCTTTCTCCGGCACGTGGAAATTGCCGCCACCGTCATCAACATCTACCGCTGATACCACAGCGCCAAATTGTTCTATAAGTATTAACAATGGTGACGCCTATACCAAATCCACTGCAGTTACGCCGACGCTTTC
>NZ_CAADGZ010000220.1:0-2942 GCF_900696675.1 uncultured Candidatus Kuenenia sp.
ACAAAAGACAAGGTTGGCAACTCACAGACAAGCGAAGCAGATGAATACAGGAATCGTCTTTTTGCCGCCAAGGCGGGCATTAACGGCGCATGGTATAATTGGTTTGGCGACACAGGGGATATGCCGGACTTTGAGAGTATTACCAAGGTTGATTCCGGACTCAAACTCATAAGGTGTTTGCCCAACTGGGATAATCTAAATAATGTGCCACTCAGTGAACGGTCATGGGATGGCAGCGTTTATCAGAGTACAAAGAGTTATGCAGGTAGTGATGTCATGTATTCACGTCATCCAAAGACAGGAAAGCTTTTTGCGGTATTTTTAACGTTGTCTGGGGCTATAACGCTTAATGCCGGTGAGACGGCAACCTCGGTGAAGCGCACTGACGGTTATTTTATTGAGTCAGTGGATGGAAGTGCCGATGTCAGCATTGTTGGTAACGAGATAAGGCTAAAGAGTAAAGATAACATAGGGAAAGGATACATCTTTACCGTATCGGCGGATGGTGCTTCTTCAACAGTAGAGACAGAGAATGAGACAGAGACAGAGTTAGATGCGACATCGGGTTCGGAGGTTTCGGATGGAACAGTAAATGGCAGTGGGCTGACGCATACGACGTTGGTCGAGTACTATCCTGCCAGTGGGTCACTTAATACACGTAACAGCGTATCGTCAAAAAAAAGGACAAAAGCCATAACCTCTAAACAATCGGGCAGTACGCAGACATGGCAGCAGGTAGCAAAAAGAACGCAAGCCCAGAAGACTGCTGGGTTTGCAGGCGGTGAAGGATGGCAGTTGATAAGCGGTATTGCTTATGCTCCATCTAATTCAAATATTGTATATTTAGTTTCCGACACAAATCAGGTGTGGAAAAGTACTGACGGGGGTACAAGTTGGCAGAGAAAGGGAAATGGATTCTATGCCAATGGAGGAGCCTCTATAGTCATTGATCCTGCAAATCCGAATATTGTTTATGTTGCCGGAAGTGAGATGGTCGCGAGTAGCAGCACGTCAATATCCCAACAGCATGACGCTGAAGGAATATTTAGAACGACTGACGGTGGTGATAATTGGACAATGGTTAAAGACGCGCATTTTCATAGAAGTCAAGCGCAGGGGGGCATTCATTTTGCCTTTGCGGGGAGTACGATTTATGCCGCGCAGAGCGAAGGAGGACTCTTAAAATCAACCAATGGCGGCACGACATGGAATCTGGTTAATAAATCCGGAGGTGGGTATGTTTTAGACGCCCATGACGGACTGTATGATATAAAAGTACATCCAACTGATAATACAATCCTGTTTGTATCAACCGGCTATGGACTGTACAAGGTTGTGGATAGCGGAGGTTCCGCGACAGTAACAAAAATAGGAACAGGGCTGCCCTCTCATCCGTACGCAACGGTTATTAATCACAACAACCCTAATATTATGTTTGCAACGGCAAAGTATGATGGCGTTTATAAATCAACAGACGGCGGGTTGACATTCACTCAAACAAAGGCGTCTCCGGTTAGCAACGGAAAGACTGGCCAAGCGCAGCAAATTGCAATGAGTCCCGTAAATCCTGACAAAATAATGGTAGGGTTTCTTGGGTTATGGCCAACCAAACAGCTTTATTATACCCACAATGGGGGTACCAATTGGTATCAGACACAAACAATGGACGAAAAAAATGCCGATGGTTGGGTGTGCGGCTCTGAATTTTCTGGCGGATGGACGCAAGACTTTTCAGGTTCAGGAGAATGGGCAGCCCCGGTTACCTTTCATCCAACGATTGAAAATACGGCGTTAATAAGTGGACATGGAGATATTGTAAGAAAGACTACTGACGGCGGTAAAACATGGAAATATTCAAATACTGGTTATACGGGTTCTACGGGCGCTTTGAACAGCCCGTCTCCTTTTGGATGGGATAGCTCCAACCCAAACATGTTTGTATCTTTCCACCTTGACTTTGGGTCGATGTTATCGACAGACGGCGAGGATACTTTTAAGAGTATCGCAACCACTAGTCCTAATGGTGCTGCCGGCGGGGCAATAAAGGGTAATATTATTGTTAAAATTAACGGAAATTGGACAACAGGTGATTATAAGGTTGCTGTGTCAAGAAATAGCGGTGATTCTTTTACCGCTATATCCGATACTAATGGGGGAGAAGAGTGGGTGAACAGTTTAGTGAGTTTTCATTCGCAAAACGATAACATTGTTTATGCGGGCAAATATAGGTTTGATAACATAGGAACCTCTAACGCTTATGTAACTACCGCAAGTTCAAAACCTATTTATGGCATGTTTCCAGCGAACGGCGATATTGTATATACCTGGGGAAAAGACAGTACTACCGGCAATTGGTATATTCAAAAATCCACTGACAAAGGAAACACGTGGTCGGCGACCAACCTGTACCCATCAATTCCTGTTAAAAGTACGAACAAAGCTGGTATCAAACAAATAGCTATAGACCCAACAAACCAAAACAGAATTTATGTCGCGGTAAGAAGTGAGGGGGTCTATATCATTACAGATACAAGCGCCAATGGCGGAGAGACTATATACAGAGGCGATGCCAACGGTATTACTAAAAGCAGGTACGGTACAGAAGATATCAATTCGGTTGCAGTGGATCCTAACAACCCAAACGTAGTGTATGCGGCTGCCTATGCCTCCTGGTATGGTCATTCAAACGGTGTTTTTCGTTCAACTGATTATGGAATGACCTGGACGAATATTAATGGGAATCTGGGTGCAGATATGAGTATCAAGAGCATAGCCGTCAATCCACATAATAGTTGTGTCTATATAGACGCTAACGCCGGCACGTGGAAATTGCCGCCACCGTCATCAACATCTACCGCTGATACCACAGCGCCAAATTGTTCTATAAGTATTAACAATGGTGACGCCTATACCAAATCCACTGCAGTTACGCCGACGCTTTC
>NZ_CAADGZ010000221.1:0-2927 GCF_900696675.1 uncultured Candidatus Kuenenia sp.
GGATGGCCATATACTAAGGTGAACTGGTACAGAAACAGAAATGCCAGATGTTTCCAACTCGGAAGTAAGACTACAAAAAATAGTTTAAACACAGATACTACAACACGATATGGCTATAAAACCATTTTCATCGTTTCTGAGTGTTGCTAATGCAACATGATGACTGCTTGCGTTATTTTACCCTCAAGCTGGAAGCTTGAGTCACTATTCTTCCACACCCCCCTGCTAATGGCATTTTTACAAAAAATCGGGAATACTCCCGCAAATTACAAATTACAGACCGCGGCCCGCCGACTGAAGACAGCCTGTAGGCAGGTATGACGGTGAAAATCTAGTATAGCGTTTCATTAAAATATCTACATTGATACCGTCATTGCGGGCGACAGCGAAGCAATCTTAAGTTTTTTGGGAACAAGAGGTTGCTTCGTCGCTCTACTCCTCGCAATGACATTTTTTTACGTATACATTTTAACGAAACGATGTGCTAGTAATACTCTACTTTTTTGAAAAAGTAGGGGCGAAGCATTTGCTCATTTGAGTATGAACGCATTTATGGCAATTACAGCAAATGCTTCGCCCCTACACTATGCGGCAAACATCGTTACTGTTGGAATTTTTCAAAAAACTAAAGTGTTATGTTTTTTGTCATTTGAATTTGTTTCGTATTTCGATATTCGTATTTCGAATTTGGTTTCAGCCAAAGGCCTGGCCAAGCCATTTGTGGTTAAACTCTTTTTGGCTGCGTATGGCATAGATCCCTGGAATTTTCTAAGATGCCGTAGCACTCGGCGCCCGGCAAATTGCCGACTACCGACTGCTGACCTCTGATCTCTGACTGCCAGGTTTATGCTGTATTCGTTAACTGGTTACAGAAGTTATTCATGTAACTGAGAGGGACGAAGTCCCTGTAAATTAAATCAGCAGGCGCGGCCTGCCTGCTGGCAGGTATGTAAGTGAATGCATATGATCCATAGAGAAATTATTTGGGATTTGTGAGTTATTTTTTATCGTAACACTTTAGTTTTTTGAAAAATGTACTAATAAGCTCCGTAGGAGCAGCCTGTTTGTGGTAAAATAGGATATTATAACAGATCGTAGAGACAGGTTTGAAACCTGTCTCTGCAATTAGGAGTGATCTGTCTTTTGTAAATCCATATAAACAGGTCTGCCTGAATACGGACATGCCGCTCCTACGGAGCTATTTATTCTATTGAATTTTATTGTGCTACAAACAGACCGCCCCTGCCGGGGCTACATGGTATTTTTTCTATCCTGTGAATTTTTCAAAAAGCTAAAATGTTATTTTTTATCTGTATTTATCCTTGCCCGCCCTGTATGGAACCAAAGGTTATATCGTACGGGGTCTCCATCTGCGGCAAAACCCCTTTGTGTCTTAGTGTCTTCGTGGCAAAATTCACGGGTTAAAAATATATCTTGTGTAATCTCGAGGCTAAAGCAAAAAAATTATGGAACTAATCGAAAAAATTAAATCAAAGAAGTCGCATATTGGTATCATCGGACTCGGCTATGTGGGACTTCCTCTGGTCATTGAATTCTGTAAGGCAGGGTTTCAGGTTACCGGCTTCGACATTGATCAAGAAAAAGTAACATTATTGAGCCAGGGCAAAAGCTACATAAAACATATTGATAGTTCACGTATCACGGACGCCGGATCGCGTTTCACTCCCACCACGGATTTTTCGATGTTGTCAGCTATGGACTGCATCATCATCTGTGTCCCCACACCGCTGAACAAATACCGTGAGCCTGATATGTCATATGTCTTTAACACAACAAAGACCATTGCCAGAAATCTTCGCAAGGGTCAGCTTATTGTCCTTGAATCCACTACATATCCCGGCACTACGGATGAGGACATGAGACCCATGCTTGAGGAGTCAGGGTTAAAAACGGGTGAGGATTTTTATCTTGCGTTTTCACCGGAGCGGGAAGACCCGAATAATAAGGATTTTTCAACAAGGACTATCCCGAAAGTGGTTGGCGGTTATACGAATAATTGTCTTACCGTTGCACAAGCCCTTTATGATTCGGTAGTGGCAAAGACCGTCCCGGTATCTTCAACAAGAGTTGCAGAGGCTACAAAACTACTTGAGAATATCTATAGATCGGTGAACATAGCGCTGGTAAATGAACTTAAAATGCTTTTTGACAGGATGGGAATTGATGTGTGGGAGGTCATAGAGGCGGCGAAGACAAAACCCTTTGGATTTCAGGCATTTTATCCCGGCCCGGGTCTTGGTGGACATTGTATACCTATCGATCCTTTTTATTTGACCTGGAAGGCGCGGGAATACGAGTTTTCCACCCGGTTTATAGAGCTTGCGGGAGAAATAAATACCAACATGCCTTATTATGTGGTTCAAAAGACTGTTGAGGCGCTTAATGAGAAAGGGAAAAGCATTAAGGACGCAAAGATTTTAATACTGGGGCTTTCATATAAAAAAGATATAGACGATACCCGTGAATCTCCCTCGCTGAAGATCATGGAGCTTCTTGGTGAGAAATATGCTCATGTTGACTACAACGACCCGTATATACCGGTTCTCCCAAAAATGAGGAAATACTCATTTAATAATCGTTCAGTCCCTTTACATGCAGAGACGCTTGCGAAATATGATGCGGTTGTTATCGCAACAGAGCATGCTGATTACAACCCTGAGTTTATTCTAAAAAATTCAAAGCTTATCGTTGATACGAGAAATTTAATTAAGAATCATACGAACCATTCTGATAAGGTAAAAAGAGCATAAAAGGGTAATAAAATTTAGCCTCAGATATACCTAGCGCGGCCTTTGGCCGCAACCAAAAAGGTGATTTTTAGTTTATTATAAAGTATAGTAGTATCCTCGTAAATAGTAATCAGACAATTTGGAGGACACTACTTATGAATAAGTTGATGGAATTAT